>DAIETC010000141.1 GCA_027345905.1 Kineosporiaceae bacterium
CCAGGGGCTGAGGATCACCAACGTGCCGGCGGGTATCTCGATCCCACCCACGACGTCGTTCGCGATCGCTCGCCGAGTCAGTACCCACGCCGGCGGAAACAACCGCAGCGCCTCGTCGAGGACCGCCCTGGTGCGGCGCAACGCAGACAGGTCCGCCCAGGCCGGCGCACGTCGTCCGGGCAGCACCGCGTCGAGCTCGGCGTGCACCAGGGCCTGCTCGCCCGGGTGGTCCGCCAGCAACAGCAGCGTCCACGACAACGCGGAGGCGACCGTCTCGTGGCCGGCGATCACCAGCGTCACCAGCTCGTCGCGCACCTCCAGGTCGCTCAGGCCACCCTCGGCCTCGGCCGAACGCAGCAGCAGCGCGAGCAGGTCGTGCTCGTCGGCTGCGAGCCCACGAGCGCGCCGCGCCCGGACGACGTCCCCGCACACGCGGTCCAACGTGGCGTTCGCGCGGGCCAGGGACGCGTTCGCCCGCGTCGGCAGCCAGCCGGGCTGCGGAGTTCGAGCCCGCTGGATCACCACCGTCAGGGCTTCGTGCACCGCTGCCACCACGCGCTCACCGTCCGCAGCGAAGTCCACGTCGAACAGGGTGCGGCCCACGACCTCCAGGGTGGCCTGCAGCCACGCGGCGTCTGCGTCGACGGCCGTGCCCTGAGGCCGCTCGTCCCAGGAAGCGGCCATCCGCTCGGCCGCAGCCACCGCCTGGACGGCCACCACGTCCAGGCTCTCGGGATGGAAGGCCGGCTGGGCGATCCGGCGCCGGCGCCGCCAGCTCTCGCCGTCAGCGGTCAGCAGCCCGCGCCCCGTCACCAGGGACAGCGCGTCGTACTGCACCGTCGACTTGGAGTAGCCCTTGGTGTTCTCGACCAGCACCCGGCGCGCACCGTCCGGATCGTTGACCAGCAGCGCCGGCGTCCGCGGCATCGGAAAGGCCACGAGGTCCCCGAAGCGGGCGACAAGACCCTGCAGGTAGGTCAACGGGTCGCGCCGGATGGCCAGCAGGTCGCGCAGCATCTCGCGCGGCAGCGGGCCATCCGCGTCCAGGGGCGTGTACCGGCCGTTGCGGCGCGGTGTGCGCTTCAGCGGCGCCGCCAGCGCCACAGCGCCATGGCCACCGCTGCGACCGCGGCCGCACCAGCTGCCGCCACGCGTTCGACCCGCAACTGTCCCTGCGGAGTCGTGGTGGCGGCGACCAGTCGCGCCTTGACGTCAGTGACCGCCCGGCGCGCGATCTGTTGCGGCCGCATCCGCACCGCCAGCTCGTCCACGGTGCCGGCCAACCGGGCTCTGGTCGCCTCGATCTGCGCCTCTATGGCGGCCGGGTCAGCGTCGGCCGTGGACCCACCGGACTGCTCGCTCACGATCTCTCCCTCGCTCGACTGGCCCCGATCTTGCCGCACGCCAGGATCAGCCGCAGCCGCGAGGCGGCCCGACCGGCCTACGGCAGCCCTCGCCGGCGACTGCGCCGCCCTTGGTACACCCCACCACGCCCCATTGGATAGCCTCGCGAGCATGAGCCAGCTTGCGGTCGGCGACGTCGCGCCGGACTTCACGCTCACCGACCAGCACGGCGACGACGTCCGGCTGCAGGACTTGCGCGGTCGTGGGCTGGTCGTGTTCTGCTACCCGGCGGCCATGACGCCCGGATGCACCACGCAGGCCTGTGACTTCCGCGACCAGCTGGACACGCTGCGAGCCGGCGGCTTCGAGGTGGTCGGCATCAGCCCCGACGCACCCGCCCGGCTCGCGCAGTTCGCCGATCAGGAGCAGCTCACCTACCGGCTGCTGTCCGACCCGGACCATCGGGTGCTGAGCGCTTGGGGCGCCTACGGGGAGCGCACGCTGTACGGCAAGACCGTGACGGGCGTGATCCGCTCGACCGTTGTGCTGGACCCGCAGGGCCGGGTGGTCTGGGCCCGGTACAACGTGAAGGCGACAGGACACGTCGCGATGCTCACGCGCGAGCTCGGCCTGTCGGCGTCCTGACCAGCCCTAGGCTGGACGGCGCGAGCGGGAGTGGTGTAACTGGCAGCCACGCAGGATTTAGGTTCCTGTGCCTTCGGGCGTGAGGGTTCGAGTCCCTTCTCCCGCACCCCAGCGCGAACACGCCAGATTGGGG
>DAIETC010000146.1 GCA_027345905.1 Kineosporiaceae bacterium
CCAGCTGCCCGACATCGACCTGGACGTCGAGTCCGCCCGGCGCACCGAGGTCTACCAGCGGGTGCTCGAGCGGTTCGGGGGCGAGCGGGTCACCTGCGTGTCGATGATGGACACCTACCGGGTGCGGCACGCGGTGCGTGACGTCGGATCGGCGCTCGGCCTGCCACCGGCCGAGGTCGATGCCATCGCCAAGGCCTTCCCGCACATCCGGGCCCGCGACGCCCGCGCCGCCATGGCCGAGCTGCCCGAGCTGCGGGCCAGCGGCCTGGGTCACCAGCGGCTCGACCTGCTGTTCGACCTGGTCGAACGGCTCGACGGGCTGCCCCGGCACATCGCCCTGCACCCGTGCGGTGTGGTGCTGTCCGACACCACCCTGCTCGACCGCACACCGGTCGAGGCCAGCTGGCTGGGGTTCCCGATGAGCCAGCTCGACAAGGACGACGTCGAGGCGATGGGACTGCTCAAGCTCGACATCCTCGGCATCCGGATGCAGTCGGCGATGGCGCACGCCGTGACCGAGGTGGCCCGGGTCGACCACCAACAGGTCGACCTCGATGACCGCAACGATGTGCGGCTGGACGACGAGGCGACGTATCGGCTGATCCGCTCGACCCACACCCTCGGCTGCTTCCAGATCGAGTCACCTGGCCAGCGCGAGCTGGTCGGCAAGTTTGCGCCCGAGACGTTCAGCGACATCGTCATCGACATCTCGCTGTTTCGACCCGGCCCGGTCAAGTCCGACATGGTCACCCCGTTCCTGCAAGCCCGGCAGGGATGGCGCGAACCCGAGTACCTGCACCCCAGCCTGCGCGAGGTGCTCGCCGAGACCTACGGGGTCGTGGTCTTCCACGAGCAGGTGCTGCGGATCGTCGCGGTCACCACCGGGGTCAGCCTGGCGCAGGCCGACGAGGTACGCCGGGCCATGGGCTCACCCGCCGGCCAGGCGCAGGTGCAGGACTGGTGGCGCGCGGCGGCAACCGCCTGCGGTTACGCCCCGGCCGACGTCGACCGGATCTGGGAGGTGCTCAAGGCCTTCGCCTCGTTCGGTTTCTGCAAGGCCCACGCCGCCGCCTTCGCGCTGCCCACCTACCAGTCGGCCTGGCTCAAGGCGCACCACCCGGCGGCGTTCCTGGCCGGGGTGCTCACCCACGACCCCGGCATGTACCCCAAGCGGCTGATCCTGGACGACGCCCGCAGCCTGGGCATCGCCGTCCTGAGCCTGGACGTCAACGCCAGCGACGACACCTACCGGGTCGAGCGGGTCGCGTCGTGGGACGAGCCGCCACCGGCCATCCTCGACCAGCTCGGCGCCGGGCCCAGCCGACCGGACGACGGCCCGCGCCGCCCGCCGGCACCCGACCTTCCGGACGGGCGCGGCTACGGCATCCGGTTGTCCCTCGCCGACGTCAAGGGCATCAGCGGGGCCGAGGTCGCTCGGGTCATCGCCGCCCGCCCGTACACAACGTTGGCCGACTTCTGGCACCGTGCGCGGGTCAGCCGGCCGGTGGTCGAGCGGCTCGTCGTCGCCGGCGGCTTCGACTCCCTGTACGGGCTGGGTGGGCTGGGCTCCCAGCTCCCGGTCCGCCGCCGCCACCAGGTCACCCGCCGCGACCTGCTGCTGCAGGTCCTCGAGCTCGACCGCTGGACCCGCAGCACCAGTCGGCCCAGCCGCCGGTCACCGGCCCGACCTGCTGCCCGACCTACTGCCCGGTCTGCGGGCCAGCCACAGTCGGACGTGCGCGTGCTCGCAGCCGAGCAGTCCCAGGCCGCGCGGGCCGTCGTCCCCGCTCGGGAACAGCCGGTGCAGCTGGCTCTTGACCTCGGTGACGCACCCGACCAGACCCGCAGCACCGGACTGCCCGAGATGACCGACCCCGAGCGGGTGCGTGCCGAGCTGGAGGTGCTGGGCCTGGACGCCAGCGGGCACGTGCTCGACCTGTACGCACCGCTGCTCGACGCCATCGGGGTCACCCGTTCGAAGGGACTGCTGGCCCGGCGCAGCCGCAGCGAGCTGCTTGTCGCCGGGGTGAAGGTGGCCACCCAGACCCCGCCCATCCGCTCGGGCCGGCGCGTCGTGTTCCTCACCCTGGACGACACCACGGGGCCGGTCGACGCCACCTTCTTCGAGGACGTGCAAGGGCCATACGCTGCAACGGTTTTCCATTCCTGGCTGCTGCTGGTGCGCGGAGTGTTGCGCCGTACCGGGCCGCGCGGGGTCTCGGTGCGTGCCACTGGAGCCTGGGCACTGCCCCCGCTGTGGGACGCCTGGGCCAATGGTGGTCTCAGCGCGGTCCACCTGGCCCTGGCGGACGCAGACGCCCAGGCCATGGCCGGGGGTCAGGCCGGGTACGGCGACCGGGCCGTTCAGGGGGCTGCGGCCAGCCGCTCCACCCGCCCGGTCATGGTGGCACCCGACCTCACGACTGCCCCACTTGCTCAGGGCCCGAGCGCCGAGCGCCCTGGCGGGATGGGTGGCGGCGAGCGCCATCGCCGGGTCCTCGTGCACGCAAGTGGCTTTCGCCAGTCGCCCTACTCGGACGTCAAGGCACCAGGCGATGACCCCAAGACCACCCGCAAGCTCTGGCACGCCAGTCCCGGCAGCAGTGGGCGCTGACCAGCGGTGCAGACCCAGCTGGCCCGGGACGCCGCGCCAGGCATGCGTGCCCCAAGGCGCTCACTAGGCTGGGCGCAGGGCGAGCGACTGCGCTCGCCGCGAAGTCACGGAGGCCCGTCGTGCTGGAGCAGCCCCCCCGCCTGCGTCGGGGTGACGTGGCTCATGCACCGCGAACGGCTGCGGTGTGGGAGGTGCTGCACCAGCTCACGATCGACCTGGCGGCCGACAGCTCGACTGGCACCGCAGGTGCGACAGGTAGCAGCACGACAGGTAGCAGCACGACCGGTAGCAGCACGATCGGTAGCAGCACCCGAGCCTTGCGGGTGCTCGACGTGGGTGGGGGAACCGGCGGTATGGCGGTGCCGCTGGCCGCCCTCGGTCACCAGGTCACCGTGGTCGACCCCAGTCCGGACGCTTTGGCCGCGCTGCAGCGCCGGGCGGCCGAGTCCGCGGTCGAGCACCTGGTGCACGCCGTGCAGGGTGACACCGCAACGCTCACCGACGTCATCGAGCCACGCAGCGTCGACCTGGTGTGC
>DAIETC010000150.1 GCA_027345905.1 Kineosporiaceae bacterium
CGAGCGCCGTCGAGGACCCCTGGCGGCTGACCCCGAGCATCTACGGCCCGGTCGCGACCGCGGCCCAAGCGGCCACCAGCCTGGTGGGGGGCGACAGCGTGCGCCGGACCGTCTGGGCGTGGCAGTTGGTCTGCCTGGCCGCCTGGCTCGCGGTCGCTGCGCTGCTGCACCGGCGCACCAGAGCCGACCCGCGAGCCAGCGCGCGGGCGGCGTGGCTGTGGTTGGCGAACCCGGTGCTGCTCGGCGTGCTGGTGATGGGGGCACATGTTGATCTGCTGGGCGCCGCGCTGGGGCTCGGGGGGCTGGTGCTGGTGGGCCGCCACCCGTGGCGGGCCGGGTTGCTCCTGGGCCTGGCCGTCGGTGTGAAGCTGACGTTCGTCCTGCTGCTGCCCGCCGTGCTGTACGCCCTGTGGCGCAACCGGTCTGGCGTGCGGGCTGCGCTGCTGGTGACAGCGGGCGCTGTCCTGGTGCTGCTGGTCGGGTACGCCGCCGCCGGGCCGCACGCGTTCGACCAGCTCGAGCGGGCCCGCCGGTTCGTCTCGCTGGCCACCCCCTGGCGGCTGCTGGTCGACCACCTCCCGGGCGGGGCGGTGCGGACGGTGGTGCAACTGGCCTGGCCGGTGCTGTTCGTGCTGCTGGCGGTGGCGCTGGCTCGGCTGGTGGGTCACTGGCCGGTACGCCGGCGCGTGCCGGCCGCGCTCGGGTGGGCCGGGCCTGGCGCTCGCGGGCCGGGTGCGCAGGTCGGGGCGGACGCCGCCCTGGCCGCGGTGGTGCTGGGGACGGCGTACGTCATGGCCGCCCCGTACACGCTGCCGTGGTACGACGCGATCGCCTGGGCGCCACTGGGCCTGGTCGCCGCCGGCGCCGTCGACGCGCTGCTACTGGCCCGGCTGCTCACCCTGGCGCTGGCCTACGTGCCCGGGCGGGTGGCGGGCCTGAGCCCGGCGGTGCACGACCTGACCCTGGGCTACCGCCGCCAGGTCGCTCCCTGGCTCGGGCTGGCCCTGCTCGTGGCGCTGGCGGCGCTGTCGGCGCGGCCACGCCCCAACAGCGAGAGTCCCTGAACGGCCCACCGCTGACCCTCCCCGTGGGCCGTTTGTGCGCTCTCGGCGTTTAAGTGGGGCCGTCGTCCTGCAGAGCCCGCAGGCTGGCCGCGATCACCAGGGGGATGGCGAGCATGGCGCCGACGGCCGGGATCGCCGTCCCGGAGTCGTTGACGGCGAAGCCGATCCCGAGCAGCAGCAGCACCGCCACCAGTCCCTGGCGCAACGTCGGGCTGCGCTCGTAGGCGCGGGCGAGCGCGCGCGCCCCCCAGGAGGAGGGGCGCATCAGCACCAGCGCCACGAACAGCGCGCCCACCGGGATCAGCAGCGACAGCACGCTGCCGAACAGGATGCTCAGGTTCTGCTCGCCCTTGCGGGCCACGACCTGCCAGGCCCCGCCGTCGATGAGGGTCTGGACGAACCGGCCCAGGTGGGTGCGCTGGTCGGGGGGGCGCAGCCAGTCCGCGACCGACACCGTCGTGAGCAGGACGACGGTGGCCGCGCCGATCGCCACCAGTTTGCCGAGGGAGAGCCGAAGCCCCAGCACCGACAGGGTGAGGACGGCGAAGGCGGGCACCAAGGCGATCGGGCCGCCGAAGTCGGCGCCCCAGGCCGGGGCGACGTCCAGGGCGGTTGTCACCACGCCGATCCCGGCGACGGCGGCGCCGGCCAGACGCCGGCGTCCGGACGCGACCAGGCGGTCGGCGAGCGCCGTGGCGCACAGCAGGGCACCGGTGGCGAACAGCGCGTACGTGACGTTCGAGAAGCCGTAGAACCGGCCGGCCACCACCGGCTGCAGGCCCATCAGGCTGGACAGCTGCAGTCGCGACCCGGTCCCGATGTCGGCCGCCAGGATCAGCGCCGTCGACCCGGCGACCGCCCCGAACGGGCCCAGCGGGTGCCGGCGCCACGGGCCGAGCTGGGCGATCAGCGAGAGCGCCGTCACGTAGCCGCCGACCACCAGCACGATCGTGGGCAGGGGGTGGGCGAAGCGCCACCAGGGCACGGTGTTGGCCAGGTACGTCGAGACCGGCACGGTCGCGAAGACCAGCGCCAGCCGCCGCACCGCCACCAGCACCCGCTCACGCGCGGGCCCGGACGTCCAGGTGCGCCGCAGCGCAGCCGCGGCTGCGCCGTACAGCAACAGCTGGGCCAGCACCAGGGCGGTGAAGAACGGCGGCACCAGTCCCGCGACGGTGCGTGCGGCGCGCTCCAGGTCGAGCACCTTGCGCATCCGGGCCATGGCGGACCCGGGCGCCTGGTCCGGGGCGTGCAGCGCGCGCAGCGGCGAGCCGACCAGGCCGTCGGGCTCGGGCACGTCGAGCAGCCGCAGCAGGGTCGGGGTGACGTCGGTCAGCTGCACCAGCGCGTCCTGGCGGGTCGAGGACGACCACAGCCAGCCGGGGCCAAAACCCGGGCCGCGCGCCGCGACCAGCTGCAGCCGTGGGCTGCGCCCGGAGTCGGCCAAAGAGACGACCAGCACGCGCGCGGACGCCGGAGCCAGCGCGAGCGCGGCGCCGACCCGAGCGTCGGCCGCCGCGACCTGAGCGGCCCGGTCACCAGCAGCAATGGCGACACCCTGCTCGACCGGGCCCCGAGGTGGATCGGCCGGGTCGCGCACCGATCCGGCGTCCACGACGGTCAGCGGGCACGAACGAGCGCCGGCCCCGCTCGGCGCGGTGGCCAAGGTGCCGTCGCTGCGGGCCAGCGCGATCTCGGCGCCCGGCCCTTGGGC
>DAIETC010000166.1 GCA_027345905.1 Kineosporiaceae bacterium
TTGCGCAGGGCCAGGTGACGAACGAACTGGAGACCGGCGTGCCCGGGATGAACCTCACCCGCGATGAGGCGCGCGAACGCGCGGCGCAGGTCGCGGTGTCGTCGTACGACGTGCGGCTGGACCTGACCATGGGCGACGAGCGTTTCGGCTCACAGACGCTAGTGCGGTTCACGAGCAGCCCTGGCGCATCGACG
Source organism: Kineosporiaceae bacterium (assembly GCA_027345905.1). Lineage (GTDB taxonomy): Bacteria > Actinomycetota > Actinomycetes > Actinomycetales > Angustibacteraceae > DAIETC01. Next base: position 195 of record DAIETC010000166.1, read on the forward strand.
TACATCGACCTGGTCGCCCCCGCCGTGCACGCCGTCGAGCTCAACGGGCAGGCGCTCGACCCCGCGAGCATCGCCGACGGCACGCGCATCCAGCTCACGGACCTGGCGGCCGACAACGAGCTGCGGGTCGTGGCCGACTGCACCTACATGAACACCGGCGAGGGGTTGCACCGGTTCGTCGACCCGGTCGACGACGAGGTCTACCTGTACTCCCAGTTCGAGGTGGCGCACTCGCGCCGGGTGTTCGCCGTCTTCGACCAGCCCGACCTCAAGGCCACCTTCAGGTTCACGGTGACCGCGCCCGCCCACTGGGTCGTGGTGAGCAACAGCCCCACACCCGAGCCCCAGCCGAGCCCGGACGGCAGCCTCGTCTTCGCGTTCGACCCCACGCCGGTGCTCCCCTCGTACGTCACGGCGATCGTCGCCGGCCCGTACCACGTCGAGCGACACGAGCTGACCAGCATCGACGGACGGCGCATCCCCCTGGGTGTGTTCTGCCGGCGGTCGCTGGCCGAGCACCTGGACGCCGCAAACGTCGTCGAGGTCACCAGGCGCGGCTTCGAGTACTTCGAGAAGGCGTTCGACCTGCCCTACCCGTTCGCGAAGTACGACCAGCTGTTCGTGCCGGAGTTCAACGAAGGGGCCATGGAGAACGCGGGGGCGGTCACGTTCTTGGAGACCTACGTCTTTCGCTCCAAGGTCACGCAGGCCCACGTCGAGCGTCGGGCGCTCACCATCCTGCACGAGCTGGCCCACATGTGGTTCGGCGACCTGGTGACGATGCGCTGGTGGGACGACCTGTGGCTGAACGAGTCGTTCGCCGAGTGGGCGAGCACGAGCGCGCAGGCCGCCAACACCAGCTGGACCTGGGCCTGGACCACCTTCGGGATCGCCGAGAAGTCCTGGGCCTACCGTCAGGACCAGCTGCCCTCGACGCACCCGATCGTCGCCGACATCACCGACCTGGAGGACGTCGAGGTCAACTTCGACGGCATCACCTACGCCAAGGGCGCCTCGGTGCTCAAGCAGCTCGTCGCCTACGTCGGCGAGGACAAGTTCATCGAGGGCGTTCGCCGGTACTTCAAGGCGCACGCCTACGCCAACACCGAGCTGGCCGACCTGCTGAGCGAGCTGGAGGTGACCAGCGGGCGCGACCTGCGCGAGTGGAGCGAGCAGTGGCTCGAGCGCGCGGGCGTCAACACCTTGCACCCCGAGCTGCAGGTGAGCGAGGACGGGCGGATCGGCCAGCTCACCGTCGTCCAGACAGCGCCCGCCGAGCACCCGGTGCTGCGCTCGCATCGCCTGGCCGTGGGTTGCTACGACCTGCTCGACGGCCGCCTTCGCCGCACCGACCGGGTCGAGCTCGACGTCAGCGGCGAGCGGACGCCGGTGCCGCAGCTCGCCGGGCGCCCGCAACCGGACCTGTTGCTGGTCAACGACGACGACCTGGCCTACGCCAAGATCCGCCTGGACGAGCGATCGCTGGCCACCGCCATCGGGCACATCGACGGGTTCGACTCCTCGATGCCCCGCTCACTCGTGCTCGGCGCCGTCTGGGACATGACCCGCGACGCCGAGGCGCCGGCGCGCGCCTTCGTCGAGCTCGCGCTTCGGGCGATCGGCACCGAGACCGACTCGACGGTGCTGCGCGTGCTGCTCGCACAGCTGTCGTCCACGACCCGGCTGTACGTCGCCCCCGAGCATCGTGACCAGACGCTGCAGAACGTCGCCGACCGGCTGTTCGGGCTGCTGCATACCGCACCACCCGGTAGCGACCTGCAGCTGCAGCTCATGACGGCTTGCGCCGAGTTTGCTCGCAGCCCCGAACACCTTTCGTTCATCGCAGCCCTACTGGACGGCGCGCAGGTCCTGGACGGCCTGGCGGTCGACACGGACCTGCGCTGGACCTTGCTCACCTGCCTGGTGACAGCCGGTGCGTGCGACGAAGCCGACGTCGAACGCGAGCAGGTGCGCGACGACACGGCCCGCGGCCGCCAGGCGGCCGCGTTGGCGCTGGCCACCCGGCCGACGGCGGCCGCCAAGGAACAGGCCTGGGCCAGTGTCGTCGAGTCCGACGCGCTGCCCAACACCGTGCAGGAGTCGGTGATCCTCGGCTTCACCCAGACGCACGACGTCGAGCTGTTGCGTCCCTTCCTGCCGCGTTACTTCGCCGCGATCGAAGGGGTGTGGGCCACCCGCACCAACGAGATCGCCCAGCAGATCGTGACCGGCCTGTTCCCGACGCCGCTGGCCGACGGCGACGTCCTCGCGAGCAGCGACGCGTGGCTGGCCGAGCATCCCCAAGCCGCCCCGGCGCTGCGGCGCCTAGTGCTGGAGAACCGGGACACCGTCGCTCGGGCGCTTCGCGTGCAAGAGCGCGACCGCCACAGCGCCACAACGCCCTAACCTGCGTTATTGGGGCAACTACGCATCGCCGGCGATGCGTAGTTGCCCCAATACCGTAGTTGCCCCAATAACGGCGTTCTCGTGAGCGCGTGGCCGGCTTCAGCCGCGGGCGACGGCGCGGGCCAGCGACTTGGCCGAAGCCAGGCCCACGAGGTCTTCGAGCAGCACCAGGCGGCCCTCGCCGTCCGCAAGCGGAAGCCGCCAGTTCGGGTACTCCTCGTCGGTGCCCGGCTGGTTGATGGCCCGCCGCTCACCCACGGCATCGGGCAGGGCCACGCCCACCAGGCGGGCCGGCGTCCAGGTCAAGAACCGGTGCAGGGCCTCGACGACCTCACGCCCGCTGGCCTGCTCGCGCAGCAGCCCGCGCGCACGCAGCATGTCGAGCACCTGGGCCCGGTCGGCCTCGTCGATGGCGCGTTCTTGCGCGACGTCTCGGGTGAGCAGCCCCAGCCGCTCGCGGACGTCGATGTGCGCACCCGCCAGGTAACCGGCGGTGGGCGGCAGGTCATGGGTCGTCACGGTCGCCAGGCACAGCTCGCGCCAGGCTTCGGGAGGCAACGGGGTGCCCGTCTCGTCCTTCTCGAACCACAGGATCGAGGTGCCGAAGACACCGCGTTGGCGCAGGTAGTCCCGCACCCAGGGCTCGACCACACCCAGGTCCTCGCCGATGACGAAGGCGCCGGCGCGCTGGGCCTCCAAGGCGAGGATGCCGACCAGGGCCTCGTGGTCGTACCGCACGTAGGTGCCGGCCGTCGGGTCGCTGCCCAGCGGCACCCACCACAGGCGGAAGAGCCCGAGCACGTGGTCGACACGGATGCCCCCGGCATGGCGCAGCACCGTGCGCAGCATGTCGCGGTACGGCGCGTAGCCGGCCTCGGCGAGCCGGTCGGGCCGCCAGGGCGGCTGGCTCCAGTCCTGGCCCTGCTGGTTGAACGCGTCCGGCGGTGCACCCACGCGCACCCCGCCAGCCAGGACCGACCCCAGCGCCCAGGCGTCCGCCCCCTCCGGGTGCACGCCCACTGCGAGGTCGTGCACCACCCCGAGGCGCATCCCGGCCTGGCGGGCGACGCGGTGGGCCTGCCCGAGCTGCTCGTCCGCCACCCACTGCAACCAGACGTGGAAGTCGACCTGGTCGACCAGACGCTTGCGCTCGGCGCTCACCTGCGGTGAACGCGGGTCCTGCAGCTCGCTCGGCCAGCTACCAGAGGGCAAACCGTGCTCTTGCGCGAGCGCGCACCAGGTCGCGAAGTCGACGAGCCCCTCGCCCTGTTCGGCGCAGAACACCTCGAACGCCCGACTGCGGGCGATCGACCGAGGCAACCGGTAGACCGTCTCCAGGGCCGAGCGCTTGGCGTGCCAGGCGGCGTCCCGGTCCAGCTGGGGCGAGTCGTTCGCGGCTCGGGCGTCGTCCGCCTGCCATTCCAAGGTCTGGCGCTGAGCTGGCGGCATGTAGGCCACCTCGGGAATGTCCTCGACCCGGATGTAGAGCGGGTTGACGAACCGTCGGGTCGTCGGCAGGTACGGCGAGGGCTCCATCAACCCGACCGGCTCGGCCGAGTGCAGCGGGTTGACCAGGACGAAGTCCGCACCGAGTTCGGCACCGCTCCAGGCGGCCAGGTCGGCCAGGTCGGCCAGGTCACCCATCCCCCATGAGCGACGTGATCGGACCTGGTAGAGCTGGGTCATGAAACCCCAGGCCCGGCCCTCGCCACGCAGCGCGGGCGGCAGCTCGAGCCGGTCTGGGGTGACGACCAGGTCGCACTGTGCCTCCCGGTCGCCGCTGCGCGCGCGCAGGACGTGCCAGCCCAGCGGCAGGTCGGCCGGAATCTCGAAGGTCGCCTCGCCCACCTGCGCGCCGTCGATGACCCGCGGTGCAACCCAGTGCTCCTGCTGCACGAGCTCGCGCCGCCCGCCGCCCTCCAGCTTGATCCAAGCCCGCACCGCCTGCCCGTGGCCGATATGCACGGGCACCCAGGGCGACCACGATCGTCGCACCACCACGACGGGCGGCAACATCCGGCGCCAGGCCCGCTCCAGGACCTGCTCGTGACTGGTGTCGATGGCCTCCGGCGAGCTGGTGTCGACATCGAGGGCGTTCAGCACCGCGCACACCGTCTCGGCCGAGACGCTCACGTGCCGGCCCAGCCAGTCCCAGTACTCGGTGGCGACACCGTGGGCGTGGGCGAGCTCGACGAGCGCCGGACTGGGTGCCTGCCCGCCCCCGGGCACGTCGTCGGCCGGGAGGCGGGACGGCTGACCGGGGACGTCCCCGGCCGGGTGGCTGGGTGGGCTGGGCATGGGGTCGTGCGTGTCGGTCACAGTCTCTCGCCATCAGCTGGTGAACGGTTGGCCCGACCCGATCCTGCCACGGCCCGGCACGGCGCGCTGAGCTCGACCGTAGGGTTTCGCCATGACCCCGACGCCTGACAGCGGCCCGTTGCGCGACTACCCGACGGCCGAACGGATGAACCTGGTCGAGCGACTGCCGGCCGGCGCCCCGACGTACGACGTCACGGACCCCTACCGCTGGCTGGAGGATCCGGACGCGGCGCAGACCACGGAGTGGCTCGCCGCGCAGGACCAGCTGTTCGCGGCCCAGCGATCGCGCTGGGCGGTTCGCCCGCACCTGCAGCAGCGGATCGGCGAGCTGCTCGCCGCAGGCGTCGTCAGCCCACCGGTGTGGCGCGGGTCGCGCCATTTCCTGATGCGTCGGGTCGGTGGCCAGGAGCACGCCGTCCTGCTCACGGTCGACCCGGACGGGGCCGAGCGGTGCCTGCTCGACCCGATGCTGATCGACCCCACCGGCGCGACGACCCTGGATGCGTGGCAGCCCAGCAAGGAGGGGCACCTGCTGGCCTACCAGCTCTCCCAAGGGGGCAGCGAGGAGTCGGTGCTGCGCGTGCTCGACGTACGCACCGGCGAGCTCGTCGACTGGCCGATCGACCGGGCCCGCTACTCGCCGATCGCCTGGCTGCCCGGCGGCGAGGCGTTCTACTACGTGCGCCGCCTGGCACCGCAGCAGGTCCCGGCCGGCGAGGAGCAGTACCACCGCCGGGTGTGGCTGCACCGCCTGGGCGGTGACCCGGCGGACGACGAGCTGGTCTTCGGGGACGGCCTGGACCTGCACAACTACTACGGCGTGTCCGTGTCGTTGGACGGCCGCTGGCTCAGCGTCAGCGCGGCCAGCGGGACGGCGCCCCGCAACGACCTGTGGATCGCCGACCTGTCCGACGGCCGGCTCGGCACACCGGACCTGCGGGTCGTGCAGCAGGGCGTCGATGCGCAGACGTCCCTGTACGTCGGCCGCGACGGCCGGGCGTACGTGTTCACCGACCGCGACGCCCCGCGCGGGCGCCTTGCCGTCGCCGACCCCACCGACCTGGCCTACGGCACCTGGCGGGACCTGCTGGCGCAGGACGAGGAGGCCGTGCTGGACGGGTTCGTCGTGCTCGACGGCGACGAGCTGACGACCCCGCTGCTGCTCGCGGCCTGGACCCGGCACGCCGTCAGCGAGGTCAGCGTCCACGACCTGGCCACGGGCGCCCGCGTCGGCGAGGTGCCGCTGCCCGGTGTCGGGTCGGTGAGCGGCCTGACGGAGCACCCCGAGGGCGGGCACGAGGCGTGGGTCGGCTACACCGACGCGACGACGCCGAGCAGTGTGCTGCGCTACGACGCGCGCTCGGGCCAGACCTCGACGTGGGCGCTCGCGCCGGGGACCGTGCAGGTTCCCGAGGTCAGCACCCGGCAGGTCAGCTACACCTCGGCGGACGGGACCGTCGTGCGGATGCTGCTGATCTCGCCCACCCGCGAGCCGGACCGCCCGCGGCCCACGGTGCTGTACGGCTACGGCGGGTTCGGGGCGACGATGACGCCCGGCTACTCCGCCGGGGCGCTGGCGTGGGCCGAAGCCGGCGGGGTGTACGCGATCGCCGGCCTGCGCGGCGGCGGCGAGGAGGGCGAGCAGTGGCACCGCGACGGGATGCTCGGCGCCAAGCAGAACGTGTACGACGACTTCTACGCCGCCGC
>DAIETC010000172.1 GCA_027345905.1 Kineosporiaceae bacterium
GTAAGGGAGACGACGACGGCCAGCTCGCGCCCGTCGCGGGCCGCGATGGCCCGCGCCTGCCCGATCGCCGCCGCCAGGCCAGTAGCCGGGTCGGCGTGCGCACCGAGGCCGAGGACGACGTCCAGCAGCACCACGCCCACGTCGGGGTCGGTGCCTTCGTGCACCAGCCGTCGCTCGCGCAGGGTGGGGTCGATCATCGGGTGCGGGCGTCCGCGAGTGAGCTCGTCCGCGCCGAAGTCGACCATCGCGTGAGCACCGCCGGCGTCCCAGTCGCCCGAGCCGTCGACCTCCAACGCCCAGTCCGGGCGAAGGGGGAGGTTCGAGCGCACCGTTCCCAGCACCTGCGTGGCGATCAGCATGGACTCCTCGCACAAGGTGCCGCCGACGAACAGGCCGCGCAGCGCCGGGCCGCCAGGCGCCCCCTGTCCCGGCGGCGCGGGCGGTGGTGACCAGGTGGGCCAGACCGGCACCGCAACCCCGAGCGCTGCCAGCACCTGCTCGGCCGCGACGGTGAGGTCCGGCTGCCCGGGCCCGAGCAGCGCCCACACCACCGAAAGACCCAGCCGATCGGCGTGCGCGCGCAGCGCCTCGGCCACCTGGTCGGCGGGGGGCTTGCTCACCACGACGACCAGCTCGGTGGCCGGGTCGAGCGCGAGGGCCGCCATCGCCTGACGGGCCGAGCGTCCGCCCACCGCGGCGGACAGGTCGCGGCCGCCCACGCCGAGGCAGTGCTGCACCCCGACGCCGGCGGCGTCGAGCAACGACATCAGGTGCTGGGCGCCGGTACCGGAGGCGGCGACCAGGCTGACCGGCCCGGCCCGCACGACGTTCGCGAACCCCACGCCGACGCCGTGAACGACGGCGGTGCCGCAGTCCGGTCCCATGACCAGGACGTCCTGGTCGGCGGCGGCCTGCTTGAGGGCGACCTCCTGGTCGAGGTCGACGTTGTCGCTGAACACCACGACGCTGCAGCCGGCCTGGACGGCGTCCATCGCCTCGGCCATGGCGGACTCGCCGGGCACCGAGACCACGACCAGGCCGGCCGGCGCCCGACGCAGGGCGGACGCCGTCGTCCGGGGTGGCTGCTCACCGTGCTCGCCGGGGGTGGCCGGGGCCGCGAGCGCAGCGGCCAGCTGCTCCAGCGCCCGCTGCCGGGCGGCGTCGTCCTGCACGCGCAAGGCGACGACCAGGTCGTTGGGACCGGTGCCGGCTGGGGCCGCCAACCCCATCGCGGCAAGGACCTCGCAGTTCAATGGCGTGCCCATCGCCACCTGTGCGGCCTGGACCCCGTCGAGCGCGGCCAGGGACCGACTGACCTGCATCAGCGTGACCGAGTCGTGGTAGGCGCCCGTGCGCACCTCGACGTGCACCTGCGCGGCCGTGCTGAGGTCACTCACGCGGCCCCCCGCACGGCGCGCAGGCGGGCTGGCACACCACGCTCGGTCGGGCGGCGCAGGGCGCGCAGGGCCGCCAGGATGCCGCAGGCCGTGTCGGCACCCGAGGTGTGCCCAAGGCTCAGCAGGGCGTCCAGTGCGGCCCGCAGCTCGACGTCCGGACCGGACCTGGTCAGGGCTGTGACGGCGGCCACGAGCGGGTGGGCGGCCCGCCCTTCGCCGGCGTGGCGCAGCAGCGCCGCGCTGACCGCGTTTGTCCGTATGCTCGCGCCCTCGGCGACCAGCTGGGCGAGGCGCTGGACAGCTGCCAGCTCGTTCGGCGTGCCGGCCAGGGCGCGTGCGGCCAGCAGCAGTCCGGCGCTCGCGTCGTCGGCGGACGGCGTCAGGCCGGCCCCGATGCCCAGCACCGCCAACAGCTGGCCGGCGGCGGTCTCGGGGGAACCGGCGGC
>DAIETC010000181.1 GCA_027345905.1 Kineosporiaceae bacterium
TGGGGTAGACCCGCTGGTACTTCATCTCGTCCCGGCTGGGCACCGAACGGGCGATCGGAGCGCCGCCGACCAGGATCGGGCCCCGGTCGCGCCCGTAGTTGTCCAGGAGCGTGCGGCGGTTGCCGGCCATGTCGCGAAGCGTCCCGGCCTGCACGAACGAGATGTAGCTGCTGGACAACAGCAGTGAGGAGAACAGCAGCGCCACCACGATCGACAGGCGCCGGATGGGGTTGTTCACCGCAACCTCACCACCTCGGTGGCGGCGGCGTCGGTGAAGGACGTCGGTTCGACCGGCAGCGGCGGACGACGCGCCTGGTCGCTGATCCGCAGCAGCAGCCCCACGATGGCCCAGTTGGCCAGCAACGAGGAGCCGCCGTAGGACAGGAACGGCATGGTCAGGCCGGTCAGAGGGATCACCCGGGTGACCCCTCCGACCACGACGAAACACTGCAGGGCGACCGCGAACGACAGGCCGGTGGCCAGCAGCTTTCCGAACCCGTCCCGCACCCCCAACCCGGTGCGCAGCCCCCGTTCGATGAAGATCAGGTAGAGCAGGAGCAGGGCGAACAGGCCGAACAGACCGAGCTCTTCGCCGAAGGAGGGCACGATGTAGTCGCTCTCGGCGAACGGTGTGAGCCCGGGGTGCCCGCGGCCCAGGCCGGTGCCGAACAGCCCGCCCGCCGCCATCCCGAACAGGCCCAGCTCGAGCTGGCTGCTGATGGCCAGCGCCTGCGGCGAGAACGGGTGCAGCCACAGCAGGACGCGGGCCTGGACATGCCCGAACAGCAGGTAGGCCACGTAGGAGCCGGCGCAGAAGAGCAGCATGCCGATCGCGATCCAGCTCGTGCGCTCGGTCGCGACGTAGAGCATCGCGACGAACAGGCCGAAGAACAGCAGCGAGGAGCCCAGGTCGCGCTCGAACACCAGGACGGCGAGGCTGGCCAACCAGGCCACGATGATCGGGCCGAGGTCACGGCCGCGCGGTAGCACCAGGCCCAGCACCCGCCGGCCCGCCAGGCTGAGGGCGTCGCGAGTCTGCACCAGGTAGCCGGCGAAGAAGACCGCGAGCGACAGCTTGGCGATCTCGCCGGGCTGGAAGGACAGCGGCCCCAGCCGGATCCAGATCCGGTTGCCGTTGACGTTCGTCCCCAGCACCGGAACCAACGGCAGCAGCAACAGGCCCAGACCCACCGCCATCGCCGTGTAGGTGAAGCGCTGCAACCGCCGGTGGTCGTTCAGCACCCACAAGATCACCAGGGCGAAGGCCACCCCGATCAGCATCCAGACCATCTGCTTGGGCGCCAGCGACTCACCGGGGGTGCGGCCCTTGCCGACGTCGAGGCGGTGGATCATGACCACGCCCAGCCCGTTCAGCAAGGTGGCGATGGGCAGCAGCACCGGGTCGGCGTACTGCGCTCGCAGCCGAAGCGTCACGTGCACCGCCCCCGCCAGCACGGCGAGCCCCGCGCCGTACGCCAGCAGGGTCGGCGGCAACGTCCCCGTGGTGGCGATGCTGGTGCTCGCGTAGGCCAGCAGCACGATCGCGATCGCCAGCACGAGCAGGATCAGCTCGACGCCGCGCCGGGTCCGCGGGGCGAGCATGGTGACGGTCGACATCAGCCGGCCCCCGCACACGAGCCCGGTGTCCCCGGGTTGGTCGGGGTCGACGTCCCGCTGGCGCTCGGCGTCGGCTGCGTCGGGGTAGAGCCAACCCCAGGGGTATGGCTGGCGGCGCAGGCGGCGGCCTCGGCGGCCAGGGCCCGCAGCTTGAACCGGGCATCGCTCAGGCTGTCAGCGGTGATGGTGGCGAT
>DAIETC010000191.1 GCA_027345905.1 Kineosporiaceae bacterium
GGCACCGGTTGCACCAGCTGGGCGTCGAGCAGGTGCTCGACGCGGACGCCCCCGCAGCCGAGGTCGCCGCGGCGCTGCAGGCCGCGGTCGAGGCCCACCTGCGGCGCCCGCACCGGGGTGCCACGGCGAGCACGTCGTACGGCGACCCGCGGGCGGCGCTTGTCGGTGAAGTGCAGGGCACCTTCGTCCCGTCGGCCGATGACGGGTCGGGCGCAGGCCAGGTGGTCGTGGTGTGGGGGCCGGCCGGCGCGCCCGGCCGGACCACCACCGCGGTGTCGCTGGCCGGCGAGCTGGCCGCTGCCGGCGCCTCGACCCTGCTGGTCGACGCGGACACCTACGCCGCGAGCATCGCCCAGGTGCTCGGGCTGCTGGACGAGGCGCCGGGGCTCGCGGCGGCCGCGCGTGCCGCCGACCACGGAACCCTGGACGTGCACCAGCTCTCGCGGCTGGCGCCGCAGGTGCTGGCGGGCCTTCGGGTGCTCACCGGAATCGCGCGTTCCCAGCGCTGGCCCGAGCTGCGCCCGGCCTCGCTGGGGGTGGTGCTGAACCTGTGCCGGTCGCTGGCCGCCTGGACGCTGGTCGACACCGGCTTTTGCCTCGAGCAGGACGAAGAGCTGTCCTACGACACCGCGGCCCCGCGCCGCAACGGCGCCACCCTGGCGGCGATCGAGAACGCGGACACCCTGGTCGTGGTCGGCGCCGGCGACCCGGTCGGTCTGCAGCGCCTGGTGCGCGGGCTGCAGGACCTCGCCGAGGTCAGCGACCGGCGTCCGCTGGTCGTCGTCACCCGGGTGCGCGGCTCAGCGGTCGGTGCTGGGCCCGGGCGCCGGATCCGCGAGGCCCTGGAGCGGTACGCCGGGGTGAGCGACCCCGTGCTGGTGCCGGACGACGGGGGCGCGCTGGACGCGGCCCTGCTGGCCGGGCGCACGCTGCGCGAGGTCGCACCCGGCTCACCTGCCCGGGGGGCCTACGCAGCCCTGGCCCAGCGCCTGGTAGCTGCCCGGGCCGGGGCGCAGGTCAGCTGCTGAACAGCAGGAACAGTCCACCGCAGGTGTAGGCCACCATCAGCGCGAGCAGCGGTAACTGCCCAGCGACTGCGCGCCGGCGCGGGAACATCCGCACCGCCTTGTCGTGGGCCAGGACCACCCCCAGAACATGCCCGGCCACGATGGCCGCGACCTGCACCGACGCCACCAGCCCCGGAGCCAACAGGGTCGGGTCCGCGGCCCGCGAGCCCAGTCCCAGCAGGTCGGCGCCGGTGCCCAGCGGGTCACTGAGGTGGATGAACGCGTTCTGCCCCTCGAGCACCAGCAGCGACCAGTAGTGCGCAATGACATAGCCCAGCGCGATCGGCACCAGGCTGGGCGCGAAGGCCCCGGGCATCAACCGCGGATCTGCCCCGGCGACCCGAGCGGCCAGGGCGCTCGCGCCGGCGAACGACAACGCCACCACCGCGACGACGGCGAGCAGCCCGAGCGTCTGCAGCAGCACCGGCACCGACGAGGACTGCACGAAGCCGAACCACCACAGGGCGCCCGACGCCCCGTCGTACGCGGTCGTGCCGAGCATCACCGCCACGGTGGCGGGCAGACCCGGTGCCGGGCGCAGCGCGTCGAGCCCGGCAAGCGGCGAGCGGACGACGATCCGCCCGTCCGTGCGCCGGCCCAGCACGCTGAGCCGGCCGAACAGCCCCGACCACACCTCGAACGCGTCACCGTGGTCGAACCAGCGCGAGCCGAACAACAGGGCGGCGAGCAGCTGCGTGCCGGCGTACAGGGTGATCGCCACGCGCAGCACGGGCAAGGTGGTGCTGCCAGGTGCCACAAGCTCCAGCCAGGTGAAGGCCAGCAGCCCCAGTGCCGCTGGCCAGTAGCCCAGCCGCGCCGGCAGGGCCAGCACCCCGGTGCGGGGGTCGAGGCGAGCGGCGACCAGGAGCGCACCGTGCAGAGCGCGCAACGGGTTCAGCCGCCGCCATAGCGGGCCGAGCAGCACCGACACGGGGACCAGCCCGACCCAGAACAGCACGAACACCACGAACGGCACCGGATTGTTGGCGTCGTCCTTGCCGAACAGCAGCGCGGCGAGCACGTAGGCCGACGCGAGCGTCCCGGTCAGGGCGAGCAGAGCCCGGGTCGCACGCGAGTCGAGCAGCGCCGCCACCGACGAGGGCACCGCACGCCCGGCGTGCGCCCCGTCGATCCGCGGCTGCGGCCACAGCACGGCCAGGGCCACGAACGAGAGCACCAGCACGGTGGCGGCCCCGCCCACCGCCAGTGGGAAGGGCAGCGGGAGGTCCTCTCGGTTGCCGACCCCATGGGCGAGGATGGCGCTCCCGCGGGGGAGTGCTCCGCTCACCGGACCAGGACCACCAGCAGCCGCAGCCCCAGGTGGTGGGTCTCGATCTCGTACTGGCCGGGCGCACCACCGGTCAGCAGGAGTGTCGTGGGTCGTGCGGCCACCAGCGGCTTCTCGACGTCGAAGCCGTGGGCGTGCACGGTGTCGTCGCGGTCGCTGGTGATCACCACGCGCAACGTCTGGCCCCTGGCGAGGCTCACCCGCGAGGGGGCTGGGCTGACCTGGTTGCCGCGCACGCTGACGACCAGGGTGCGCACGGGCGCCTGCGTGCGGGACGGCGTCCGGGCATCGCCCGTGAAGGTCGTGGATGCGGTGGCCCCCGGGCCGACCGTCGCGCCCGAGGGCGCCTGGGCCGCGCAGCCGCCCGCCAGCAGCGCCATGACGCAGGCCAGACCCGTCAGTGCGGGGCTGGTCATGGTCAGAGCGTACGTGGCCCACGGTGCGGGCGGCATCGACCACCCCGGTGACACGATGGGGCAATGCCGCACCGCCTCAGCGCCCTGGATGCCTCCTTCTTGTACTTGGAGGAGCCGACCACGGCGATGCACGTGGGTTCGGTGTCGATCTTCCAGGCGCCCCCCGAGGGCTTCGACTACGAGCGCCTGGTCGCCCTGGTCTCGGCGCGGATCGCGTACGTGCCGCGGTACCGCCAGCGGGTGCGGGCCGTGCCGGGCCACCTGGCCGGCCCGGTCTGGGTCGACGACGAGCACTTCGACGTCGCCTACCACGTACGGCGCTCCGCGCTGCCGCGTCCGGGCAGCGACGAGCAGCTGTACGAGCTGGTCGGCAGAGTCCAGGCCCGCCCACTGGACCGGGCGCGTCCGCTGTGGGAGCTGTACCTGGTCGAGGGCCTGCGGGACGGGCGTTTCGCGGTCGTGACCAAGACCCACCAGGCGCTGGTCGACGGCGTGCACGCCGTCGACATCGCCCAGGTGATCCTGGACGACAGCCCGGACCCGCCCGAACCGCCGACCGACAGCTGGCACCCGGCCAGGGAGCCGAGCGACCTCGAGCTGGTGGCCGGTGCGCTCGCCGACGTGGTGCGCAGCCCCGGCGAGGTGCTGGAGGCGCTGCGGGGCGGCACCCGGGACGTTGCCGCGACCGCCGGCAAGGTGCTCGGTCAAGTGGGCCACCTGGTCTCGGCGGCGGCGCGCACCGCGACACGGCCCACCCCGACCAGCCCGTTGAACCTCGAGATCGGGGAGCACCGCCGCTTCGCCGGCGCCGCGACCGCGCTGCAGGACTACCGCGCCGTCCGCGGACGCCGCGGGGTCGGGGCCGAGCTGAACGTCAACGACGTCGTCCTCGCCACAGTGGCCGGAGCGTTACGCACCTGGTTGCTGACCCGCGGCGAGCCCGTCGTGCCCGCCAGCGTCGTCCGCGCCCTGGTGCCGGTCAGCGTGCAGCCCGAGGACGAGGACGCGTCCTACCGGGTCGGCAACCGGATGTCGGCGCTCGTCGTCGACCTGCCGGTCGGCGAACCGAACCCGACGGTGCGCCTGCACCAGGTTGCCTACGCACTGCGCGAGCACGGCGAGACCCGCCGGGCAGTGGCCGCGCAGACGTTGGTCGAGATCGCGGGGTTCGCCCCGCCCACCCTGCACGCGATGGGCGCTCGCGCCGCCAGCGCTGCCTCGCGCCGACTGTTCAACCTCGTGATCACCAACGTCCCGGGCCCGCAACACCCCCTGTACGCCGCCGGGGCGCGCATGCTGGCCTCCTACCCGGTGATCCCGCTGGCCAAGCGCCAGGCACTGAGCATCGGGCTGACGTCCTACGACGGCGGGGTGTACTTCGGTCTGAACGCCGACCGAGACGCGATGCCGGACGTCGAGGTGCTGGCCGGCTGCCTGACCGACGCCCTCGCCGAGCTCGTCGACACCACCCGCTGACCATCGAGTATTGGAGGCGAGCCACCCCATGGACGCCGTGACCAACGTTCCGCTGCCCGTCAACGAACCCGTGCTCGGCTACGCCCCCGACAGCCCCGAACGGGCCGCGGTCGAGGGCCGCCTGGCCGAGCTGGCCGGCGTCCGGCACGAGCTGACCATGACCATCGGCGGCGAGCAGCGCCTCGGCGCCGGGCGCCGGGTCAAGGTGGTGGCACCGCACGCCCGCCGCCAGGTGCTCGGCACGCTCGCCACCGCGAGCAAGGACGACGCTGCGGACGCCGTCGCCGCCGCCAAGAGCGCCGCGCCCGCCTGGCGCGAGGCGAGCTACGACGAGCGGGCCGCGGTGTTCCTCACGGCCGCCGAGCTGCTGGACGGGCCGTGGCGCCAGACGCTGAACGCCGCGACGATGCTCGGCCAGTCCAA
>DAIETC010000195.1 GCA_027345905.1 Kineosporiaceae bacterium
GGGTGCGGCTGATCGACGCCGTGGCGCCGCAGGTTGTCGCGGTCGTCGGGCCGACGGCGACCGGCAAGTCGGATCTCGCCGTAGCCCTTGCCTTGGCGCTGGGCGGCGAGGTCGTCAACGCCGACGCCATGCAGCTCTACCGCGGTATGGACATCGGAACCGCGAAGTTGCCTGTGCCGCAACGTCTCGGAGTTCCGCATCACGTGATCGACGTGATCGACGTGCGTGACCAGGCGAGCGTCGAGCTCTACCAGCGGCTGGCCCGCGAGGCGATCGACGCGATCGCCGCGCGCGGCAGGGTCCCAGTGGTGGTGGGCGGCTCGGGACTGTACGTGCGCGCGGCCCTGGACCACCTCGAGATCCCGCCCACCGACCCGACGGTGCGCGCCGACCTGGAGCGGGAGGCCGCATCGGTGGGCGCCGGTGTCATGTACGAGCGTCTGCGGCGAACCGATCCCGTCGCCGCCCAACGCATCCAGCCCCGGAACGTGCGGCGGATCATCAGGGCACTGGAGGTGCTCGAGCTGACCGGGCGTCCGTTCTCTGCGACGTTGCCAGCGGGGGAGTACGTGCGCCCCACGGTGCAGGTCGGGCTCCGTGCGCCGAGCGCCGTCCTGGATGCCAGGATCGAGCGCCGGGTGGCCGGCATGTGGCGGGCCGGCCTGCTCGACGAAGTGGCCCGCCTGGACAACCACGGGCTGCGCGCCGGCCGGACCGCCTCGCGCGCCGTCGGGTACCTGCAAGCGTTGGCCCAGCTGGACGGCGCCAGCTCGCAGGAGCTAGCGCAGGACGAGACCGCACGCTTGACCCGCCGTCTGGCGCGCCGCCAGCGCAGCTGGTTCGGCCGCGACCCGCGCGTCACCTGGCTGGACCACGACGCACCCGACCTGCTCGCGCGCGCACGAGCGGTCATCGATGGACGATGATGGCCCCGTGCGGCTGAGGTTCACCAAGGGTCACGGGACGCAGAACGACTTCGTCCTCGTGCCCGACCTCGACGCCAAGATCCAGCTCAGCCCGGACGACGTGCGCTGGCTGGCCGACCGGCGGGCCGGTGTCGGTGCCGACGGCGTCATCCGAGTCGTGCGCACCCGGGAGGTGGCGCAGGTCGCCGACCAAGCCGCGGTGGCCGAGTGGTTCATGGACTACCACAACGCCGACGGCGGGGTCGCCGAGATGTGCGGCAACGGCTTGCGGGTCTTCGTGCAGTACCTGCGCCGTGAAGGGCTCGTCGCCGAGGATGCGGCCGGTTTTCAGGTCGCGACCCGATCGGGGCCAAAGGACGTGCGGTTGGAGGGCGAGCTCATCGCGGTCGGCCTGGGTGACTGGCGGCAGGTGGGCGGCCCCGAGGCCCTGGCGCAGGGCGGGGACGCGAGCGTGCAGGTGTCGGGCCTGCCCGGTCCGGTGCCGGCCCTGTCCTTCGACCTCGGCAACCCGCACACCGTGGTGCTGCTGCCTGGCGAGGCCGAGTTGGCTGCCGCGGACCTCACCCGGGCCCCCGTGGTCGAGCCGCATCCACCGCAGGGCACCAACGTCGAGCTCGTCGTCCCGCTCGGGCCCGGGCACGTGGTCATGCGGGTGCACGAGCGCGGAGTGGGCGAGACCCGCTCCTGTGGCACCGGGGCTGCCGCGGCCGCCCTGGCTGCACGAGCGTGGGCCATCGCCGGCGGGGGTGAGCCGCACGAGGACTGGCGGGTCGACGTCCCGGGCGGGACGCTCGTCGTGCGTGTGCGCGGTCAGCGGGTCGAGCTGGTCGGCCCCGCCGTGCTGGCCTTCGACGGAGTCGCGACGCGCTGAGCAGCGCTGGCGTCGGCGAGCTCCTGCTGGCGCAGCCAGGTGCGCTCGACCACGAACGGCGCAAAGGGCAGGACCCCGGCCACCAGCAGCACCAGGGTGCGGGTCCAGCGCCAGTGCCGACGGACGCCCACGAGGACGCCGGCCACGACGTACGCGAGGAACAGCACGCCGTGGATCGGGCCCATGATCTGGACGCCGATCTCGTTCTTGGGC
>DAIETC010000219.1 GCA_027345905.1 Kineosporiaceae bacterium
CCGGCGGAGCAGGCGAGGCGGCCGCGCTAGCATCCGGGGATGTCGCGCGCTGAGCACCACCAGCACGCGCACGAGGTGCATCAGGACCGCCAGCACGGCCACGAGGACCCTCACGCGCACGGGCAGGGGCACGAGCACGCCCACCCGGGCGGGCTGCGCGGCTGGTTCGCCGGGCTGCTGCGACCGCACAGCCACGACAGCGCGGAGTCGGTGGATTCGGCGCTGGAGTCCAGCCAGGCGGGCGTTCGTGCGGTGAAGATCAGCCTGGTTGGGCTCGGCGTCACTGCGACGATCCAGGCGCTGATCGTCCTGCTGACCGGTTCGGTGGCGCTGCTGGCGGACACGATCCACAACTTCTCCGACGCCCTGACCGCCGTCCCGCTGTGGGTTGCTTTCGTGATCGGTCGGCGTGCGCCGTCGCGCCGGTACACCTACGGCTATGGGCGGGCCGAGGACCTCGCCGGCATCTTCATCGTCGTGATGATCGCCCTCTCCTCGGCCGTGGCGGCGTACGAGTCGGTCGACCGCCTGCTCCACCCGGCCCCGATCAGCCACCTCGCCATCGTGATCCTGGCTGGGCTGATCGGGTTTGCCGGCAACGAGCTGGTCGCCGTCTATCGCATCCGGGTGGGCCGGCGGATCGGCTCGGCAGCGTTGGTGGCAGACGGGTTGCACGCTCGAACCGACGGGTTCACCTCGCTGGCGGTCGTCGCCGGCGCCCTGGGCGTGCTCGCGGGCTTCCCGCTTGCCGACCCGATCGTGGGTCTGCTGATCACGGTGGCGATCCTGTTCGTCCTTCGGGGCGCCGCCACCGACATCTACCGAAGGCTGATGGACGCCGTCGAGCCCGCCCTCGTCGACGCCGCCGAGGCCAGCATGCGCTCGACCCCCGGCGTCCTGGACGTCGAGGACCTGCGGCTGCGTTGGGTGGGTCACCGGATCCGCGCCGAGACCGGCATCGTCGTCGACAGCGCGCTGGATGTGGTCCAGGCGCACGACGTCGCCAACCATGCCCATCACCGGCTGCTGCACGACGTACCGCGCCTGCACGCCGTGACGGTGCACGTCAGCCCGGCTGGGGACGACGACACCGACCACCACGCGCTCACCGCCCACCACCGTTGAGCCGGCGGGGGCGGTGAGGTGACGCAGCGGGAGGGGACGGCTTACGGGCGCCTGACACCCCGGCGCAGACTGAGCACCAGACCCGCAGCGCCCGCCAGGATGAGCACGATGGGCGCCACGACCGAGGCGGCCGGCAGCGACAGCGCGTCGTAGCGCACCAGCGCCCACAGCCCGGCCAGGCCGAGGAACAGCACGCCGAACACCAAGGACGTGACGTCCGTCTCGTGCTTAGCCACGACGCACCTGCACGCGTCCGACGCCGGCGTGCAAGGTCAGGTCGATGGACCCGCCGCCCGGCCCGTCCGCACCGACGTCGGCGAAGGTGCGGTCGATCCCCGGGCCTTCGGACTGCCGGTTGAACAGGGACAGCTCCCCCACGCCGACGTCCGCCCGCCCGGTCACGTCGACGTCGCGCGGCACGATGACGATCAGCTCACCCGCGCCCATCGACAGTGTCGCGGCGGCGTGGGTGGCGTTGAAGTCGACGCCACGTAGGTCGTAGGTGGCGTTACCGACCCTGTACCGCGCGAAGGTGGGGATGTCGGTGACGTGGGTGGGGCGAAGCGTGAGGTCCACG
Source organism: Kineosporiaceae bacterium (assembly GCA_027345905.1). GTDB lineage: Bacteria > Actinomycetota > Actinomycetes > Actinomycetales > Angustibacteraceae > DAIETC01. Next base: position 1,703 of record DAIETC010000219.1, read on the forward strand.
CGGTCGCGTCCGAGCTGGCCGGCCCGGTCGGCGCCCAGCCCTGCAGCCGTGGCCAGGGCGAGCACGAGCCCGAGAACGATCAGGCCCCGCGAGCGCCCCCACCAGGCCCCGACGACCAGGCCGGCGCCGACGACGGCAAGTGCCAGGGCCGGGTAGGCGTCGGCCGCGACGTGGCCGCCCGCGCCGTCGACAGCACCGAGCACGCCGAGGGCCAGGGCGACACAGCTGAGCGTGGCGGCGAACAGCACCGACCGCGCGCGAGATGGCGCCGACGCGGGTGCCACCGGCTGGGTCCAGTCGGTCACCGGGCGCGTCGTCGCGGTGCTGGCCGACGTCGCGGTGCTGGCCGACGCCGCGGTGCTGGCCGACGGCGAGGGGGCGCCCACCCGCTCGGCGCGCCGGTCGAGCCACACGACCAGGCCGACGGCCAGCAGCACCAGCAGCAGGGTTGCGTCCCACCTGTCGAAGACCAGCGACGCCCCGACCAACGTGAGGACGATCAGCAGCACCGCCAGGGCGAGTGGCCGCTTGGGGTCGCCCTGGGTCGAGCCGGTCGCGGCGCGCTCGGCTACCGAGCGCCGGCCGTCGTCCTGTGGCAGCAGCAGCCAGCCCAGCGCGTACAGCAGCACCCCGAGGCCGCCGAACAGGACGAGCACGGCGACGATCACCCGGATGAAGGTGGGGTCCAGGCCCAGGCTGCGGGCGACGCCGCCGCATACCCCGGCGAACACCCGTTCGGACCTGCTGCGCCGAAGCGCCCTCAGCCCCGTGCTGATGCGCTGGTAGGTGTCCGGTCCGCCAGGCGGGTCGGGGGTCGGTGGGCTCGAGGGTAGGTCGGTCGTCTGCTCCATGCCTCGACCGTCCTCTGGTCCAGCCGCCGCCACCATGGGTGATCGCCCTGAGTGCACCCTGGTCGCCCGGACGCCGAGCCCAGGGTCGACGTCCGGGCGGCGCCGGTATCGCCACCGGTTCTCGGCGCGAGAGGATCACCGGGTGAGCCAGCCCGCCGTCACCCCCGTCCCCCAGCGCCTGCGCCGGCGCTCGCCTGGGCGCCTGGTCGGGGGCGTGGCAGCCGGGCTGGCCGAGCATCTGGGCGTGGAGGTGCTCTGGGTGCGCCTGGCGTTCGCACTGCTGGCCGGCGTCAGCGGGTTCGGCGTGGTGTTGTACGCCGCCCTGTGGGTGTTCGCCCCGATCGGCGCGCCGGACGACGAACCCGCCGGACTCGCTGCGGGCGCCCGCACCGGTCGCCGGCCCCGTTCGTCCCTGGCGCGCGGTGACCTCGGCCAGCTCGTGGCCCTGGGCGCCATCGGGCTGGGGCTGGTCTTGCTGGTGGCGCGCACGCGCTGGGGGCTGCCGACCCGGTTGCTGGTCCCCGCGCTGATCGCGAGCACCGGCCTGGCCCTGATCTGGGTGCAGGCCGACGTCACCGACCGCGAGCGCCTGACGACCTCGTCCTGGTTGACCGGTCTCGGCGCTGGGCGTTCGAGATGGCTGAACCTGGCCCGCCTGCTCGGCGGTCTCGCGCTGGTGGTCACGGGGCTGGTCGTGTTCTCGCTGACCGGCAGCCGTCCCTCCGCCCTCGGGGACACCCTGGTCGTGCTGCTCGTGGTCGTCGTGGGCGCCGCGCTCGTGGTGGGGCCGCTGCTGTGGCGCCTGGCCCGCCAGGTCGACGCCGAGCGCCGCCAGCGGCTGCTCACGCAGCAGCGGGCCGACGTGGCGGCACACCTGCACGACTCGGTGTTGCAGACTCTGGCGCTGATCCAGCGCAGGGCCGAGGACCCGCGGGCCGTCGTAGCGCTGGCCCGGGCCCAGGAACGCGACCTGCGCGGCTGGCTCTACGGTGCCGACGAGCCTGCCGCCCTCACGGTCGCAGCCGCCCTGGAGCAGGCCGCAGCCGAGGTGGAGCTGGCGCACGGGGTGCCGGTCGAGGTCGTCCTGGTCGGCGACGCGCCCTTGGACGAGGATCGGATCGCGCTCGTGCGCGCCGCCCGTGAGTCGATGGTCAACGCCGCCAGGCACTCGGGGGCGCCGGTGGTCGACGTGTTCGCCGAGTGCGCTGGCGGCGGCATCGAGGTCTTCGTGCGCGACCGCGGCGCCGGCTTCGACCCGGGGTCGGTTCCGGCCGACCGGATGGGCCTGCGCGGGTCGGTGATCGGTCGCGTGCAGCGCCACGGTGGGACGGCGGTCGTCCGCTCGGCGCCCGGTGAGGGTACGGAGGTCGCACTCGCGATCACCCGGCCTATGCGGGACAGGAGAGCGCCATGAGTGCCGTGCGGGTGGTGCTGGTCGACGACCATGCGATGTTCCGGGCCGGCGTCCGGGCCGAGCTGGGCACCGCGGCCGAGGTGGTCGGCGAGGCCGACGACGTCGACCGGGCCGTCGAGGTCGTCCTGGCCACGCAACCGGACGTCGTCCTGCTCGACGTGCACCTGCCAGGGGGCGGCGGGTTCGCGGTGATCGCCCGGTGCCAGGCCAGCGGGTCGACCGCGCGGTTCTTGGCGCTGTCGGTCAGCGACGCGGCCCAGGACGTCATCGGGGTGATCCGCGCCGGCGCTCGCGGCTACGTGACCAAGACCATCACCGGGCCCGAGCTCGTGGCGGCCATCGCGCGCGTCGCGGACGGTGACGCCGTCTTCAGCCCGCGCCTGGCCGGGTTCGTCCTGGACGCCTTCGCCGGCCAGGAGATCGCGTCCTGCGTGGACACCGAGCTGGACCGGCTGAGCGTGCGCGAGCGCGAGGTCATGCGCCTGATCGCCCGCGGATATGCCTACAAAGAGGTCGCCAAGGAGCTGTTCATCTCGGTCAAGACGGTCGAGACCCACGTGTCGGCGGTGCTGCGCAAACTGCAGCTGTCCAGTCGGCACGAGCTGACCCGGCGGCCCGCCGACCGGCGTCTGTTGTGAGGCGCTGCCTGCCTCGCCGGACCCAGCCTTCGAGGCGCTACAGGTACTAAAGGTGCAGCGGGCGCATCGGGGCGAACACCGCTGCGGGGTTGTCGCGCCACTCCTGCGGCGCCAGGACGTCGGCGTACAGCTCGATCTCGTTGCCGTCCGGGTCGGCGATGTACAGCGAGTGGGTGACCGTGTGGTCGGTGGCCCCCAGCACGGGCACGTCGTTGGCGGCCAGGTGGGCCGCGACGGCGCGCAGGTCGTCGTCGCTGTCGCCGACCTTGAGCCCGAAGTGGTACATGCCTAACCGGCGGCCGGCCGGGATGGGTGTGGCCGAGGGGCCGACCTCGATCAACAGCAGCTCGTGGTGGGTGCGCCCCGAGGTGAACGCGGCCGCTGGGACCCCGAGTGGCACCTCGCCGGCAATCTCGTGCCAGCCGAGGATCTCGCCGTAGAAGCGTCGCGACCGGGCCAGGTCGCTGACGTACAGCACCAGGTGGCCGAGCTCGAGGATCTTCATCGAAGCTGCGCCCATGCGTTCGAGGCGTACGCGTGGGCAGCGCGAACGAGATCGGCGATCACAGCGCGTTCCTCCTCGTCGCGGGGGGCGTAGAGCATCACGGCGTTCGCGTGCAGCAGCCCGCGCCGGGCGACCGGATGCTGCTCGGCCCAGCCCGCGTCGACGGCGGCGGCTACCAGCTCGGGTGGGAGCATCGCATGCAGGCTCTGGTCGTCTCCGGGGTGCAGGTGCGCGAACTCGGAACCGATCATGAAGGCGTCCGGCGGGGACCCTTGCGTCGAACTCAGGCACAGGGCCCGCGCGCCCGGGACCGAGATCATGCTCTCGCGCTCGATGACGCCGGGCAGCGTGAACAACTCGCCCGCAAGCAGATCTCTTTGGACGGTGTCGGCTGGTTGCTGGTCCAGCTGGGTGTGCGGGTTGGTGGGCGTGGTCGTGGGTCGCGGCCCGGCTCTACGCGCAAGGTCGGTCATCTTGCTCCTCCATGCCAGCTTCGGTGCGTGGGGTGCTTCGGTGCGTGGGGTGTGAGGACACGCAACCACACGAACGTGGCTCGGCGCCATCCCCCGCGGCGGTTGTGCTACGCGCGGATCTGGCCGTTGACGACACGCACCGGGATGGACGGAAGGGGCGCTGGCGGTGGGCCCTGCAGTACCTGCCCCGTGCGGGCGTCGTACACGCCGCCGTGGCATGGGCAGGTGAACTGAACCGTGCTCGGGTCGTAGTTGACCGGGCAGCCCGCGTGGGTGCAGACGGCCGAGAACGCGACGAACGTGTTGCCGCTGGGATGCACCACCCACGCGGGGTTGCCGTCCCCGGGATTGACGAACGACCTTGCCTGGCCGACCGGGACCGCCGAAGCGGCGGCGATGGCCGTTCCAGCGCCCGGCGCAGACGCCTTCTTGGTCACCTTCGGAGCGGGGCCGGCGGTGGCCGACCGGTTCGGGCCAGTGGCTGCGCCGGCGTTGAACAGCCGCCCGATCGCGGCGGTCACGCCGCCACCAACAAGGACGCCGGCCCCGACCACGGCCGCAGCCGCGCCCCCGGCAACCGCCGTCCTTCGGTCGAGCTCGCGATGCCGGTCCCCGGCCAGCGCCTCGCTCACCGGGAAGACCGGGCAGCCGGCCAGACGGGTGCAGTGTCCGTCTGCCGCCAGCCCGCACTTGCCGCCGCGGGCGCACAACGTGCGCAACCGTGGGACGGCCAGAGCGACGGAGGCCGGCTGCGGCCCAAGACCAAGCTGACGCCTGGTGCGGTCGCGCAGCCGCCCGTCCAGGCTGAGAACTCCCCCGGCCCCGAAACCCAGCATCACCAGCCATGCGAAGAAGTACACGATGTCCGAGCCGTAGTAGTACGGCGTGGTGTTCCAGCTGACGGTGAGAAAGAACGACAACGCCAGGAGCGCGCCACCGGCTGCAGCAAGGCGAGCCCACAGACCGAGCAATGTCCCGACACCGACGGCCAGCTCACCGAACGCGATGAGCAGCCCGACCAGCGTTGGGGCGTGTGCGGACAGCTGGAGCAACGGGCCGATCGGACTGGTGGCACGCAACAACTGCATCTGGTGGACCACCGACGTGGGACTGCTCGGGTCGAGGTAGCCGGGGTCCCACAGCTTCTGCAGGCCCGCGTACGTGAAGGTGACCCCCAGGAACGCGCGCAGAGGCAGCAGCAGCCAGCCGGGCCGGGTCTGCGGGTTGTCCCAGGGGTATGCCGGGCGGGCAACGGTGCGAGGTGGCGAAGGCACCGTCCCATGATGCCTCGCGTTACTGAGAGGCAGATGTGAGGGCCTGGGCAGGTGACTGGTCAGCTCAGGTCGTCGTTGCGGCTGTCGCGCCGACGCGGACCGTTCGACGTCAGGACTGCGCGCGCCTCGTCCACGCCCAGCAGCAGCAAGACGGCGACGTACACCACGATCTCGGCGACGGCTGCCGTCAGGACGAGCAGGCCGGCCCCGATCCAGCCCGCAGGGAGCGTTTCGGCAAGCACTGCGGCGACCACCTCGGCGCCCGCAGCCCCCGCGAACCCGGCAGCCGCCATCCGGCTCAGCGCCCCACCGAGGGACTGCCGGCTTTGCGCGCCGGTTGCCCTGACGCCCTGTGCGGACCGCAACCGGCGCCGCACGAGGCCGGTCGTCACTGCGGCGCCAACGCAGTTGGCGACGACCAGGCCGCCGGCCAACCCGTACACCCGCAGGTGTTCTGGGAGCACCGCCGATGCTGCGAGGTCGACCAGCACCATGGCGCTGGAGACGACCACCTGGACCAGCGCAGGGGTCTTCGTGTCGCCGAGCGCGTAGAAGACCCGTGACTGCACCTGGTAGATGCTGAACGGGACCAGCCCTAGGGCGAACACGGCAAGGACCTTGCCGATCTGCGCCGCTTCGCTGTACGTGGTCTGCCCGTGCGCGAACAACGCAACCGCCACAGGTTCGCCGAGGACGAGCAGTGCCAGCCCCGCGGGGATGATGAGCAGGGCGCTGAGACGCATTCCCTGCTCAAGATCTGCTCCCATCAGGTCCAGCCGCTGTTC
>DAIETC010000226.1 GCA_027345905.1 Kineosporiaceae bacterium
ATGACCAACGGGTGAGCATCGAGCGGGTCGACGACCCGACCGACCCCCGGGTCCACGAGTACGTGGGCCTGACCGACCTGGCCCTGCGCACCAGGCGTGAGCCCGCCGAAGGTCTGTACCTGGCCGAGAGCGACAAGGTGATCCGCCGCGCCCTGGCAGCCGGGCACCGCGCGCGCTCCTACCTGATGGGCGAACGCTGGCTGGACGAGCTGAGCGACCTTGTGCGGGCCGCGCAACTTGCCGACGTGCCGGTCTACGTTGGCGAACCCGCTGTCCTGCAGGCGATTACGGGCTTCCACCTGCATCGCGGGGCCATCGCCGCGATGCATCGTCCGAGGCTGCCGGTGTTGAGCGAGGTGCTGGCCCGCGCCCGCCGGGTCGCCGTACTCGAAGACGTGGTCGACCACACGAACCTGGGTGCTGCGTTCCGAAGTGCTGCGGCACTAGGCGTTGACGCAGTCCTGGTGACGCCCAGCTGCGCCGACCCGCTCTACCGCCGCTCGATCCGGGTGTCGATGGGCGCGGTCTTCCAGGTTCCCTGGACCCGCATCCAGCCGTGGCCACGTGGCATCGACACCCTGCGTGCCGCCGGCTTCACGACCGCCGCCCTCGGGTTGGGACCGGACTGCATCAGTCTGGACGAGCTGGCGGCACGGGACGTCGGGCGTCTGGCACTCGTCCTCGGAACGGAAGGGGACGGCCTGCGGGCTGCGACCATCGCCGCGGCCGACCTGAACGTTCGGATCCCGATGAGCGCGGGGGTCGACTCCCTGAACGTGGCCGCAGCAGCCGCCGTCGCCTTTTACGCCACGAGAACGCGGCTGGCTGGGGGCGGCGAGCCTTCGTGATGACGCCGGCTCGAGCGCGCCGACACACTCAGCCGCGACCGAGCCCCTCGACGACGTGCGCGCCGGGCAGCAGGGCGAGCAGGGCGCCGGGCAGCACCAGCTTGCTGTGTCGAACCCCCGACCCGACCACCACCTCGGGCGCCGCGACGACCGCCGGGTCGACCAGCAGCTCCCAGTCCGGCGGCAGCCCCACCGGGGTGATCCCCCCGTACTCCATCCCGGTGAGGACGACGGCCCGCTCCATGGGCAGGAACGAGGCCTTGCGCACGTCCAACCAGCGCTTGACCACCCCGTTGACGTCGGCGCGCGTCGTGGCCAGGACCACACAGGCAGCGACCCGCTCGACCCCGGCACGCCGTCCGCCGACCACCACGCAGTTGGCCGACGCCGACAGCGGCACGCCGTACGCCTCGGCCAGGCTTGCGGTGTCGGCCTGCGCCGGGTCGATCGGTGCCACGAGCACCTGCGCGGCGTGCGCCCAGGTGTCGAGCAGGGCTGCCACCGGCGCGGCCAGGAGGTGGGAATCCTGCAGCGCCGCCCGTGTTGTCAATGCGCCCGGTGCCACGCTGGGCGAGGTTACCGGGTCGCCTGACACCGGACCCGCTGGGTCGGCATAGACTTCATGGCCGCCTGCAACGGCGAGGCGGCCGACAGTGACGTTCCAGGGGAGAGTGGTCCACTCGTGAGCGATGCTCGTCCGCAGATCGCCGCCGAGCAGCGGCACCTGGACCGCTTGTACGCACGAATCGACCAGCTGGGGCAGTCAGCGCAGGCTCACCTGCAGCGCGTTCGGGCCGCCGGGTCGACGGGCACACCGCAGGCGAGGTCCGAACGGGACGCCTTCGCGCAGAGCCTTGAGCAGCGCCTCGCCCAGCTGCGCAACGTCCAGGACCGGCTGTGCTTTGGCCGCCTCGACCTGGTGACGGGCGAGCGGCACCACATCGGGCGCATGGGCCTGTCGGACGATCACCAGGAGAAGCTGCTTGTCGACTGGCGAGCCCCGGTGGCCGCGCCGTTCTACCAGGCGACGCCGGCGGCGCCGGCCGGGGTGCTGCTGCGCCGGCACCTGACGACCCGCGGGCGCCACGTCGTCGCACTGGACGACGAGGTCATGGACCTGGACGCCATCGACGAGTCCCAACGCGCCGCGCTGCAGGGCGAAGGTGCCCTGATGGCAGCGGTCCGCGCTCCACGGACCGGGCGGATGGGCGACATCGTCGCCACGATCCAAGGTGAGCAGGACCGGATCGTTCGTGACGAGCTGGCCGGCGTACTCGTCGTGCAGGGCGGCCCCGGCACCGGCAAGACGGCGGTCGCGTTGCACCGAGCCGCCTATCTGTTGTTCACACACCGTGAGCGCTTGGAACGCAGCGGGGTTCTCGTGGTCGGGCCGGGCCCGCTGTTCCTGCGCTACATCGAGCAGGTGCTTCCCTCGTTGGGTGAGTCCGGCGTGGTCATGGCTACCCCCGGAACGTTGTTCCCGGGGGTGAGCGCCACCACGGAGGACCGCGACGAGGTTGCCGCCGTCAAGGGCGACGCCCGCATGGCGGCGCTACTGGCCCGCGCGGTCGCTGACCGTCAGCGCCTGCCGGACGACGACCTCGACCTCAAGGTCGGATCGCACCGGATCACGCTGACCCGTGCGGTCGTGGCGGCGGCGCGCGCCCGGGCCCGAGCCGCGGGCCAGCCGCACAACCAAGCCCGCGTCGGGTTCGTGAAAGACCTGCTGCGCCACCTCGCCGGTCGGCTGGCCGAGTCGATGGGACAGACCCTCACCGAGGATCTGCGCCTGGAGCTGGACGCCGACCTGCGGGACGCCCGCGACGTCCGGGTTGCGCTGAACCTGTTGTGGATGCCCCTGACGCCGCAACGTTTTCTCACCGACCTGTTCGCGACCCCGGTCCGGCTGGAGTCGGCGGGCCGTGAGCTGAGCGCGTCCGAAAGGGCTGCGCTGCAACGGGAGCGGTCCGCGCCGTGGACGCTGTCGGACGTCCCGCTGCTCGACGAGGTGGCCGAGCTGGTGGGGGACGACGGCGAGGCGGCCCGGGCGCAGGCGTACCAACGCAAGCAGGAACGTGCCAGCGAGCTGGAGTACGCACGCGGCGTCCTGGCGATGAGTGGCGACCGCGCCCCTGGTGTGTCCGTCGAGATGCTCGCCGACCAGTTCGCCGCCAGAGGCGTCTCACGCTCGGTCGTCGAACGTGCCGGCGCCGACCGCAGCTGGGCCTTCGGTCATCTGGTCGTCGACGAGGCCCAGGAGCTGTCGGCGATGATGTGGCGGCTGTTGGCGCGGCGGTGCCCAAATCGCTCGTGGACCGTGGTGGGCGACCTCGCGCAACGCGGCTCGGTCACCGGGGCCGCCTCCTGGGCTGACGCGCTCGACCCGGTGGCGCGTGGGCGCTGGCGGGTCCGCGAGCTGAGCGTCAGCTACCGGACGCCGTCGCGCGTCATGGCCGTGGCTGACGCCATGGCGCTGGCCGCCAGGCTGCCCGTCACGCCGGTCATCTCGGTGCGCGAGGGCGCCGACCCGCCCGCCGTGTTGCGCGCCGGGCCAGGCGATGACGAGGCGGTCGTGGCCGTCGTAGGCCGGCTGCTGGCCGACGCCGACCAGGGCACTCTTGCGGTGGTCGGGCCCATCGGCCAGGTGGAGGGGCTGGCTGTCGCGCTCGACCAGGCCCTGCCCGGTCAGGTCGGCGACGGGCACCGGCGGGCGCTGTCCGCGCGGGTCAGTGTGCTGGCCCCAGAGCAGGTCAAGGGCCTGGAGTTCGACGACGTCGTCGTGGTCGAGCCCGCAGCCATCGTCGCCGGCTCGTCCCGGGGCCGCAGCGACCTGTACGTCGCGTTGTCGCGCCCGACCCGACGGCTCGTGGTGGTCCACCATGAGCCGCTCCCGCCGGGTATGGACGACCTGACGCCGTGGTGACGAGCGCGTGCGGGTGAGGTGAGTGCTGGCCGACGTCGCCACGTTGTTGCGCTGCCCCGCTTGCCATGGCGAGCTCTGGGTCGAGGCGAGCGTGGTGCGCTGTCAGCAGGGCCACCAGTTCGACGTCAGTCGGCAGGGGTACGTCAACCTGCTGGGCACGGCCCAGCCCGCTAGCGCGGACACGGCCGCCATGGTGCAGGCCCGGGCGCAGTTCCTGGCCGGCGGTCACTACCTGCCGCTCGCGCGGGCCGTGTGCGCTGCCGTCGGGGCGGGGGAGGGCCCGGTGGTCGAGCTCGGCTCGGGGACGGCGTACTACCTATCGGCGGTGCTGCAGCGGCGGCCACAGTCCGTCGGGATGGCCATCGACGTCTCGGTGCCGGCCTGCCGGCGCGCGGCCAAGGCCCACCCGCGGATCGGGGCCGTGGTGGCCGACGCCTGGGGGCAGCTGCCCGTGATGGACCGTTGCGCGGACGTGGTGCTGGTCGTCTTCGCGCCGCGCCGCGGCGCCGAGATCGCGCGCGTACTGCGTCCCGGAGGACGGCTAGTGGTGCTCACCCCAGCCGCCGACCACCTCGGCGAGCTCGTAGAGCCGCTCGGCCTGCTCCGCGTCGACCAGCGCAAGGACGAGCGCCTGCGGGCGGGGCTCGAGCCCTGGTTGGTCGTGCGCGAGGCGGTGTCGGTCCGGTTCAGCCTGTCCCTGGACGCCACCGACGTGGAGCAGCTGGCGGCCATGGGCCCCAGCGCCTTCCACAGCACTGCGGCCGAGCGCCAACGACGGGTGGCGGCGCTCACCCTCCCCACCACGGTCACCGCCTCCGTCACGGTGACCACCCTGTGCTCCCGTCCCTGACCCCGCCCCGGCCCGGCCCGCGCGCCCGCCCCGGCCCCCGCGCCCGCCCCCCGACGTGATCACGCAACGCACGCCGCGCGGCGCTTTGTGACGCGTCGGCGCGTCACAAAGACGCAGGTCGGTGCGGCCACGGGGGGGTAAGGCGAGCGCGGGGACAGGCGCCGCCCGGCAGAGCAGCGAGCTGGGCGTCCAGACGCCGGTAGCCTGGGCACTGTGACGACGAGCGCCGGCCTGGCCCCCGTGCTGCGGGCCGGCGCCGACGACGTCTCGCGCGAGGCCGCGCGCCGACGTACGTTCGCGGTCATCAGCCACCCCGACGCCGGCAAGTCCACGCGCACCGAGGCGCTGGCCCTGCACGCGCACGTCATCGGGCAGGCCGGCGCGGTGCACGGCAAGGCCGGCCGGCGCGGCACGGTCTCGGACTGGCAGGACATGGAGCAGGCCCGGGGCATCTCGATCACCTCGGCGGCGCTGCAGTTCTCCTACCGCGACCACGTGGTGAACCTGCTCGACACCCCCGGGCACGCCGACTTCAGCGAGGACACCTACCGGGTGCTGTCGGCGGTGGACGCCGCGGTGATGCTGCTGGACGCCGCCAAGGGCCTGGAGCCGCAGACGCTCAAGCTGTTCCAGGTCTGCAAGCACCGGGGCATCCCGGTGATCACGGTGATCAACAAGTGGGACCGGCCCGGGCGCGACCCCCTCGACCTGTTGGACGAGATCTCGTCCCGGATCGGTCTGCGGCCGACCCCCCTGACCTGGCCGGTGGGCGTGGCCGGGGACTTTCGCGGCGTGCTCGACCGGCGTACCGGGCAGATGGTCGCGTTCACCCGCACCGTCGGCGGTGCCGGAATCGCCCGCGCAGAGCTGCTGGACGCCGACACCGCGCTGGAGCGGGAAGGTGACGCGTTCGCCGAGGCCGTCGACAGTGACGAGCTGCTCGCTTCGGACGGAGCGAACCACGACCAGGCCGCCTTCCTGGCCGGGCGCACCACCCCGGTGCTGTTCGCCTCGGCGTTCTTGAACTTCGGGGTCGGCCAGCTGCTCGACGTGCTTCTCGAGCTGGCGCCCGCACCACAGGACCGGCCGGACGAGGACGGCGTGCCACGACCGATCCAGGCGCCCTTCAGCGCACTGGTGTTCAAGGTGCAGGCGGGCATGGACCGCGCGCACCGCGACCGGCTGGCCTTCGCCCGCGTGTGCTCCGGGGTGTTCGAGCGCGGCATGGTCGTCACCCACGCCGCCACGGGCCGGCCGTTCACGACGAAGTACGCGCACTCGGTGTTCGGCCGCGAACGCACGACGCTCGAACAGGCCTTCCCCGGCGACGTCATCGGCCTGGTCAACGCCGGCTCGCTGCGCGCGGGGGACACCCTCTACAGCGAGGACGCCGTCGCCTTCCCGCCGATCCCGAGCTTCGCGCCCGAGCACTTCGCGGTGGTCCGCGCGCAGGACGTCAGCCGCTACAAGCAGTTCGCCCGCGGAATCAGCCAGCTCGAGCAGGAGGGCGTCGTCCAGGTGCTGCGTTCGGACCTGCGCAGCGCGCAGTCGCCGGTGCTCGCGGCGGTCGGCCCGATGCAGTTCGAGGTGGTCGAGCACCGGATGGGCGGTGAGTTCAGCTCGCCGGTGCGCCTGGAGCGGCTCGACTACAGCGTGGCGCGCCGTGTCCAGCCGAAGGACGTGCCGGCCCTGAGCGGCGAGCGCGGGGTCGAGGTCCTGACGCGCGGCGACGGCGCCCTGCTGGCACTGTTCACCGACATCTGGCGGGTGCGCTCGGTCGAGCGGCAGCTGCCGGACGTCGTCCTCGAGCCCCTGGTCGCCGCTGCCGACTGAGGCGCGGCCACCCGCCCGGCCACTGGGGCACCCTGCGGCCACCCGCCCGGCCACTGGGGCACCCTGCGGCCTTCAGCAGGCCACGGGAGCACCCAGTGGCCACAGGGTTTGGCAGTAGCAGCACCCAGGGTGGGTCAGTTCGCTGCCACAACCGGCCCGGCGGCTCGCTCTGGCCGGACGTCGGCCAACTGGCTCCGGCGTCTGGCCGAACCACGCGAGGGCAACCACGCGAGGGCAACCGCGCGACGGCAACCGCGTCAGGCCAACCACGCGAGGCCAACCACGCGAGCGGAACCACGCGACGGCAACCACGCGACGGCAACCACGCAACGGCAACCACGCAACGGCAACCACGCGACGGCAAGGGCTGCGCATCACGGCACGGCGCGGGCCGACGTACGGTGGAGCAGTGAGCATCCCCCCGCCGCCACCTGTGGACCTGCCCCGCACCCTGGGTGAGCTGCGCGCCAGCGGGCACCAGCAGCGCAGCGTGAAGGCCGAGCTGCGGGAGAACCTGCTCGCCTGCCTGCGCGCGGGGACGCCCCGTTTCGAGGGCATTGTGGGTTTCGATGACACCGTGCTGCCCGAGCTTGAGCGCGCCCTGCTGGCCGGCCACGACCTGGTGCTGCTGGGTGAGCGCGGTCAGGGCAAGACCCGGCTGATGCGCGGCCTGGTGGCCCTGTTGGACGAGTGGACGCCGGTGATCGAGGGGTCGGAGATCAACGAGCATCCCTACGAACCGCTTACCGCAGCGTCCCGGCGCTGCGCCGACGAGCTCGGCGCCGACCTGCCGGTCGGCTGGCTACACCGATCGGTGCGGTACGGCGAGAAGCTGGCCACCCCCGACACGAGCGTCGGTGACCTGATCGGCGACGTCGACCCGATCCGGGTCGCGCAGGGGCGCACGCTGGGCGACCACGAGACGATCCACTTCGGCCTCGTGCCGCGCTCCAACCGGGGGATCTTCGCCGTCAACGAGCTGCCGGACCTGGCCGAGCGGATCCAAGTCGCACTGCTCAACGTCCTCGAAGAGCGCGACATCCAGGTTCGCGGCTACCAGCTGCGTCTGCCGCTCGACGTGTTTCTGGTGGCCAGCGCCAACCCCGAGGACTACACGAACCGCGGCCGCATCATCACCCCCCTCAAAGACCGGTTCGGCGCCGAGATCCGCACCCACTACCCCCTGGACCTGGACGTCGAGCTCGACCTCGTGCGCCAGGAGGCCCAGCTGTGCGCCGCCGTCCCACGACACGTGCTCGAGGTCGTCGCCCGGTTCACGCGGGCGGTACGAGAGTCACCTGCGGTCGACGCTCGCTCGGGGGTGTCGGCACGGTTCGCGGTGGCGGCCGCCGAGACCATCGCCGCGTCGGCACTTCGCCGGGCGGCCCTGCTGGGGGAGCCCGAAGCCGTTGCGCGAGTGGGGGACAGTGAGTCCGTCGTCGCAACCCTGCGTGGAAAGGTCGAGTTCGAGAGCGGCCACGAGGGGCGCGAGACCGAGGTTCTGGCCCATCTGTTGCGAGTCTGCGTGGCCGAGACGTTCCGGGCGCACCTGGCCGGACTCGACCTGTCGGCCTTCGTGCAGCTAGCGGACGACGGCGGCACGGTCGAGACGGGTGAGGTGGTCGGCGCGGACGAGATCCTGCGCCAGGTGGGCACCGTCAGTGGCCTGGCGAAGGTGCTCGACAGGCTGGGCATGGGTGATGCGCCCACCGCCGGCGAGGCGGCGGCCGCGGTGGAGCTCGTGCTGGAAGGCCTGCACCTGACCAGGCGGCTGTCCAAGGACAGCACGGACGACGGCCGCACCGTCTACGGCGGCTGACCGTCGTGCGCCGGCGCACCCGGTACGGCGCGTGGCGGGGGGGCGCCGACCCGCTCGCCCCGCCGTTCGACGTCCGCGCCGCTGTCGACGCAGTGGGGGAGGAGGTTCTCGCTGGGGGCAGCGCGCGCGAGGCCCTGCGCGACCTGTTGCGCCGCGGCCAAGGCGGTGAGCGCGGCCTGGACGAGCTGCGTGAGCGCGCCCGTCGGATGCGGCGGGAGGCGTTGCGGCGAGGCAAGCTGGACGGTGCGGTTACCCGGGCACAGGCACTGCTCGACCAGGCCCTGGCCGCCGAGCGCGAGGAGCTCGAGCGGCGCGGCGACGAGCAGTCTGCGTTCGCCCAGATGCGTCTGGACGCTCTGCCGCGCTCGACCGCCCGGGCGGTGCAAGAGCTGAGTGACTACGAGTGGGCCAGTGACCGGGCCCGCGCCGACTACGAGCGCATCCTCGACGAGCTTCGGGACGACGTTGTGCAGCAACGCTTCTCGGGGTTGCGAGACGCACTGCAGGGTGTCGACCCGGCCGGGGACCCGCAGGCAGCCGAGCGGCTGCGGCAGATGCTCGTTGACCTGAACGAGCTGCTCGGCCGGCACGCGCGGGGCGAAGACACCGACGACTCGTTCCGCGACTTCATCCAACGGCACGGCGACTTCTTCCCCGAGCAGCCGCAGGACGTCGATGAGCTCGTCGACCTGCTCGCGCGCCGGGCGGCCGCGGCCGAGCAGCTGATGCGCTCGCTGTCGCCGGCCCAGCGAGACGAGCTGTCCCAGCTGATGGCGCAGGCCCTCGACGCCGCCGGGATCGGTGCCCAGATGGCGACCATGGCCGAGCAGCTTCGGTCGTTGCGGCCGGACCTGCGCTGGGACTCCGGTCAGCAGGTGCGCGGGGAGCAGCCGCTGGGGTATGGCGAGGCGACGGCTGCGCTGTCCGAAGTCGCCGAGCTTGACGACCTGCTGGAACAGCTTGGCCAGCAGCACCCTGGTGCAACCCTTGACGACATCGACGTGGAGACCGTGCAGCGCCAGTTGGGGCGGCCCGCGGCTGACGACGTCCGCCGGTTGCAACAGCTCGAGCGTGAGCTCAAGGAGCAGGGCTGGGTGGTCCGTGACCGTGAGGGACTTACGTTGAGCCCGAAAGCCTTGCGGCGCTTGGGGTCTACCGCCCTGCGTCGGGTTTTCGCCCAGCTGGGGTCCGAGCGGCGAGGTGCGCACGACCAGCGCTCCGCAGGCGCGGCAGGTGAGGTCACCGGCGCCTCAAGGGCGTGGGCTTTCGGTGACGAGCAGCCACTGGACGTCGTGCGCACGGTCGGCAACGCCGTACGCCGCTCACTTGCGGTAGGTGGTCAAGTAGCACTTGCGGTCGAGGACTTCGAGGTAGTCGAGACGCAGCGACGCGCA
Organism: Kineosporiaceae bacterium; assembly: GCA_027345905.1. GTDB lineage: Bacteria > Actinomycetota > Actinomycetes > Actinomycetales > Angustibacteraceae > DAIETC01. The sequence goes on from DAIETC010000226.1 coordinate 9,668, forward strand.
TCGGCGGCGGTCGCCTTGTGCGTCGACCTGTCGTTCTCGATGGTGTCCGAGGGGCGCTGGGGACCGATGAAGCAGACCGCATTGGCCCTGTCGCATCTGATCGACACCCGGTTCCCGCAGGATGCCCTGCAGATCATCGGCTTCGGCCGCCACGCCGTGCGCCTGAGCGCCGTCGAGCTGGCCGGCGTCGAACCGGACTTCGTGCAGGGCACGAACCTTCAGCACGCGTTACAGCTGGCCGGTCGGCACCTGCGCCGGCACGCCGACGCCGATCCGGTGGTGCTCGTGGTGACCGACGGCGAACCGACGGCGCATCTGCAGGACGGCGACGCAGTGTTCGCGTGGCCGCCGATGCTCCAGACCGTTCAGGCGACGATCGCCGAGGTTGACCAGCTGACGCGCTACGGCGCGTCCCTGAACTTCTTCATGCTCGGCGAGGACCCCGGGCTGCGCCGGTTCGTGGACGCCGTGGCCCGGCGCAGCGGTGGGCGCGTGATGACGCCTTCGACGATCGACCTGGGCCAGTACGTCGTCCAGGACTACCTGCGCGCCCGCCGCGGACGCCGTTGAACGTCGGCTCCGCCCCAGGCCGGCCACTTA
>DAIETC010000229.1 GCA_027345905.1 Kineosporiaceae bacterium
AGGTGCCGGACGCACGGGTGCCGGACGCACAGGTGCCGGACGCACGGCCGGCCCGGCGCCGCCGCCGCGCCTCGGCGCCGACCGGCCCGCCGCCGTCCCGCACGTGAATCGCGTATTGGGGCAACTACGCATCGCCGGTGATGCGTAGTTGCCCCAATACCGCACATCCGGGGCCCGAGGCTACGTCGGCCGCTGGTTTGACCCGCCGCGGCGCGGGTCCGTAGTCTGGGCTCGGCGCAGCCTGGTGATGCGGTCGCAACGACCTGCCCGGCAGTGCGCACCCGGGTCCGATGGACGAAGAGAGTGAGTTCGACGTGTACGCGATCGTCCGTGCTGGCGGCCGGCAAGAGAAGGTTTCCGTGGGTGACGTCCTGGTCATCGACAAGGTAGATGGCAAGGCCGGCGACCACCTTCAGCTGGCCCCGGTGCTCCTCGTCGACGGCACGAACCTGACGACCGACGTCGACGCCCTGGCGAAGGCGAAGGTGACCGTCGAGCTGGTCGCCCCGTTCAAGGGCCCCAAGATCACCATCATGAAGTTCAAGAACAAGACGGGCTACCGCAAGCGCCAAGGGCACCGTCAGCACCTGACCAAGGTCAAGGTCACCGCTATCGAGGCCTGAGGGCTTCTGGGACAAGGCAGGTACGCCAGATGGCACACAAGAAGGGCGCGTCCTCGACGCGTAACGGCCGCGACAGCAACGCCCAGCGCCTCGGCGTGAAGCGCTTTGGCGGGCAGGTTGTGGGCGCGGGTGAGATCATCGTGCGTCAGCGCGGCACCCACTTTCACCCCGGGGACGGCGTGGGCCGCGGGGGCGACGACACGTTGTTCGCCCTGATCCGCGGGGCGGTGACCTTCGGCACGAAGAAGGGCCGCAAGACGATCAGCGTGTTGCCGCCGGCCTGAGCGGCCACCCGGGCGCGCACTCGGTACGCGCTCGACGACATGAGCTCTCGCGAGGGGGTGGGCCACGAAGGCCCACCCCCTCGCCGCACCGCTTCGGAGGTCGACCGTGACGTCGTTCGTCGACCGCACCCTGCTGCACGTCGCGGGCGGCTGCGGCGGTCACGGGTGCGCCTCCGTGCACCGCGAGAAGTTCAAACCGCTCGGGGGTCCAGACGGCGGCAACGGCGGTCGCGGCGGTGACGTCGTCCTGGTCGTCGACTCCAACAGCACCACGTTGCTGGACTATCACCACACTCCGCACCGGCGCGGCACCAATGGCAAGCCGGGCATGGGCGGGCACCGCACCGGCCTGGACGGCACAGACGTCGTCCTGCCCGTGCCCGACGGAACCGTCGTGAAGGCCGCTGACGGCACCGTGCTGGTCGACCTGGTCGGCGAGGGCACCCGGTACGTCGTCGCGCGGGGTGGGCGCGGCGGCCTGGGTAATGCGGCCCTGGCCTCGAACCGGCGCAAGGCCCCTGGCTTTGCCCTGCTGGGCGAACCCGGTGAGAGCAGGGACGTCGTCCTGGAGCTCAAGTCGCTCGCGGACGTCGCCCTGGTCGGGTATCCGAGCGCCGGCAAGTCCAGCC
>DAIETC010000266.1 GCA_027345905.1 Kineosporiaceae bacterium
AGAAGGCGTGCCCGGCGTCCGCGAAGGTGTGGAACTGAGGTTCGTTACCGGCCGCGGACAGCAGCCGGTCGAGCTCGGCGACCTCCTCGGGGGAGGGGAACCGGTCCTCGGCGCCGAACAAGCCCAGGACCGGGCAGTTGATCTCGCCGACGCGGTCCCGCAGCGAGGTCATGCTCAGGCCATGCTCGGACGGTGGCGGGTTGAGCACGAACGCGCCGTAGCAGTCCACCACGGCGTCGATGTCGAGGGCTGCCGCGGCGAGCATCGCCTGCCGGCCCCCAGAGCAGAAGCCGATGACCGCGACCTGCCCGTTGCTGGTAGGCAGCGCCCGCAGTTGGGCGACCGCCCCGGCGACGTCCCCGAGCATCCGCTCGTCCGGCACTCCACCGGCGCTTCGGGCCGCGGCGGCGGCATCGTCCGGCGCCGCTCCCGGTGCGTTCCGGTGGTGCAGGTTGGGGCAGAGCGAGGCGTAGCCCCACGCCCCGAACCGCCGGGTGATCTCCTTGCTCGCCTCGTCGAACCCAGGCATGTGGTGGATCACCACTACGCCGCCGTGGCGGCGCTCGGCCGGCGGCGTCGCGGCATACGCCTCGATCTGCTCGTCACCGGCGCCGGTTACCGTGGTGGTGCCGGCCTCGAAGTGGTCGCTCATCCTTCTCGCCTCTCGTTCGGTGCTGGTCCTGCCCGCGGGGCCGACGGCTGGGTCGTCTCGCCGAGGTAGTGGTCGGCGAGCCGGCGCAGCACCGGCAGGGCGGCGCCCAGTGCGGCTCGCTCCTGCTCACCGAGGCCGTCGATCTGGCCGGTCAGTTCGGTGGTCCCCTCATTGCGCAGCTCCTCCAGCCGTACGGCCCCCTCCCTGGTCAGCGCCAGCTGGCAGACCCGCTGGTCCGCGTCGTCCCGGCGCCGCTCGACCCAGCCGTGCTCGACGAGGACATCGCTGAGGCGCGTCATGCTTGCCGGGCTGATGCCCAAGGTCGCGGCCAGGTCCCCCTGACGCAGCGGACCGCGACGGGACAGCACGGCCAGCGCCGTCAGGCGGGTGGGGGTGATGCCGTGCCGCAGCCCAGGCGAGCGCAGGTGATGCCCCAGCCGGTCAACTACAGAGCGTAACTCCCCGGCGAGCGACGCCGGGTCCGTGACGTCCTTGCCAGGGCCCACCGGCACGCCGGTCACCGCCGCACCGGGTCCCACACCCGCTCCAAGGCCACCGAGCCAGCCTGGTCGGCCGGCGGCTCCTTGTGCACATATTTCCCGCCCCGCAGCCAGGAGGCGACCGCGGCGACCAGGCAGGCGGCGATGGCGAAGCCGAAGGCCACCACCAGACCGTCGGAGAAAGGCCCGGAGATCAGTGTCGGGAAGAAGCTGCGTCCAGTGAGGTAGCTGGCGTCAGCCGCCGGAAGCTGGTGCAGCGCCCTCGCGCCGAGGAGCGACTGGATCGGGTTGTAACCGAGCAGCGAGGCGAACAGCACCGCGACCGGTGGCAAAGCGGCGATCCGCTCGGCCGAGGCCGCCGGCACGTGGTGCGCCACCAGTCCGCTGGAGAGGGCATGCGGCAGCGAGCCGGACAGTCCGCTGATCATCAACGAGAAGAAGATGCCGATGGATAGGACCATGGCGGCGTTCTGGAACGTTGTGCTCATGCCGGCGCCCACGCCACGCTGGGCCGGCGGCAGGCTGTTCATGATGGCGGCCCGGTTCGGGGAGGCGAACAGCCCCATGCCCATGCCGTTCAGCAGCAGGGCCGCCGCGAACGGCCAGTAGCTGAAGTTCACCGGCAGCAGCAACAGCCAGACGAAGCTGAGGGCGGCCACCAGCATGCCGCTGGTGGCGAAGGGCCGGGCCCCGAAGCGGTCGGACAGCCAGCCGGAGACCGGCCCGGCGACCAGGAAGCCCAGGGTGATCGGGAGCATGAAGATGCCGGCCCACAGCGGCGTGGAGGCGAACTGGTAGCCGTGCCGGGGCAGCCAGATCCCCTGCAGCCAGATGATGAGGATGAACATCAGTCCGCCCCGGCCCAGGGCCGCCATCAGGCTGGCCAGGTTGCCGGCGCTGAAGGCGCGGATCCGGAACAGGTCGATGTGGAACATCGGCTCGCCAACCTTGGTCTCGATGAAGCAAAAGGCCACCAGTAGCGCCGTGCCACCGATCAGGGCCGAGAGCACCAGCGGACTGGACCAGCCCATGGTGTGACCGGCATACGGCTGGATCCCGTAGGTGATGCCGACGAGCACCGCGATCCGGCCGACGGCGAAGGTGAGGTTGCCCCACCAGTCCATCGACGCGTGCCGACGGATGCCGGTGTCGCGCAGCTTCCGGTAGGCCCACCAGGTGCCGAACAGCCCGAACGGCACCGAGACGAGGAAGACCAGGCGCCATTGGATCGGGGCCAGCACGCCGCCGATGATCAGACCGAGGAAAGCCCCGGCGATGCCAGCGACCTGGTTCAACCCCAGCGCGAGCCCGCGCCGGTCCGGGGGGAAGGCGTCGGTGATGATGGCGTTGGAGTTCGCCATCAGCAGGGCGCCCCCGACGCCCTGCATCACCCGCAGCACGATGATCCACCAGACCCCGGCGACGCCGGTCATCCAGGTGAGAGTGAGCAGGATGGAGAAGATGGTGAACACGGCGAAGCCTGCGTTGTACATCCGCACCCGTCCGTACATGTCGCCGAGCCTGCCGAAGCTGACCACCAGCACCGCAGTGACCACCAGGTAGCCCATCATCAGCCACAGCAGGAGGCTGGCGTTGCCGGCATCGAGCGGGTTGACGCCGAGACCCCGGAAGATGTCCGGCAGCGCGATCAGCAGGATGGAGGAGTTGATGGTGACCATCAGCACCCCGAGGGTGGTGTTGGAGAGCACCACCCAGCCGTAGTGCCGCTCGTCGGCCGCCGCGACCATGTCGCTTCTCCGGAATCTCGACAGTTGTTTGTTTGACCCATACTAACTACCCTGTCCGGGCGCGTGCGCCTCGTGATCCCGCTCGCCCGGTCGCGAATCTGCGACATCGGGGCAACTAGGCATCGCGGGCGATGCGTAGTTGCCCCAATAGGCAGGAGTCGCCAGATCGGACGCCGGACCGCCGGCCGACCGGGTTAGGGTAGGTTTGCCTAACCATCGGAGCAGGGAGACAGCGTGGGCCTGACGAGAACGCTCGTGCTCGGACTGATCGCCGGGGGCACGATCCTGCTCGGACTGCCCACCGGACGGCTACGACGACCGGCGCCGTCCCTTCGAGCCCTGCTGAACGCCATCGCGGTGGGTGTCCTGCTCTTCCTCGCCTGGGACGTGCTGTCGGCGGCCTGGGAGCCAATCGACGCGGCCCTGGTCGCGGTGCACGACCGGACCGGACCGCTGAGCAGTGCCTTGGGCTATGGCGCCCTGTTCGCCGTGGGCATCAGCGCGGGCCTGCTCGGCCTGGTCGCCTACGAGCGCTGGATGGTGCGCAGCGTGCAGCGCGCCGCGGCTCCTGCCGCCCCGTTCGGGCCCGGGGCGATGTCGACCCACGAGCTGTCGCCGGCTCGTGGTGCGCTCGGCGCTCGGCTGGCCACCTGGTCGCCGATGCGCCGACTGTCGCTGCTCATCGCCGTGGGCATCGGGCTGCACAACTTCGCCGAAGGCCTGGCCCTCGGCCAGTCCGCAGCCAGCGGCCGGGTCGCCCTGGCCACCTTGCTGGTCATCGGCTTCGGGCTGCACAACGCCACCGAAGGGTTCGGCATCGTAGCCCCGCTGGCGGGTGAGACGAGCGAGGACGGGCAGCGTCTGTTGCCGAGCTGGCGGTTCCTGCTGGGCATGGGGCTGATCGCCGGTGGGCCCACGCTGCTCGGCACCCTGGTGGGGCACAGCTACAGCTCCGAGCCAGTTGCGCTGGTGTTCCTCACCCTGGCGGCGGGCTCGATCATCTACGTCATCGCCCAGCTCATCACGGTCGCGGCCAAGGCCCGCCGCCCCGACCTGCTCGCCTACGGCCTGCTGCTCGGGCTGCTGGCGGGGTTCGCCACCGACGCCATCGTCACCGCCGCCGGCGTCTGAGCGCCAGCACATGGCCGACTGGGAGGCACGGTTTCGCGCGCGGCGGGTCGGTTTGCCGCAGTGGGCGCGCGAGCAGCCAGAACGAGCGGCCGTGGTGGCGACGACGTCCGGCGGGGTGCTGGAGCTGCACTCCTGGACGGTGGGTTCGAGCGACCTGGTGCCGGCCACGGACCGCCCCGACGGGACGTCGGACATCGCCATCGACCCCAGCGGCCAGTGGCTGTGGTGGTTCGACGACGACCGCGGTGACGAACGCGGGGTCTGGCGCCGCCAGCCGTTCGGCTCCCCGCCCGGTTCGGCCGCGGACGCTACCGGGTTGGCGCCGGCGTACTCCGGCGGCCTGGCGCTCGGCGCCGGCATCGCCGTCGTCGCGAGCACGGACGACGCGTACGGCGTCCGCGTGCACGTGGTGGCAACCGGTGAGTCGCCAACCAGCCGACTGCTGTACGAGCACCCCGAGGACGCCTACGTCGGCGACCTCTCGCGAGACGACGGGTTCGTCGTCCTTGCGCACAGCGAGCACGGCGACTCCCGGCACCCGGCGCTTCGGGTGCTGCGGGTCGAGGACGGCAGCACGGTCGCGGACCTGTGGGACGGCGAGGGCAAGGGGTTGCACCCGGCCGGCTTCTCGCCGCTGCACGGCGACCCGCGCCTGCTCGTGGTGCACGAACGCGAGGGTGCCCCGGCCGTGCTCGTCTGGGACCCGGTGGCCGGCACCGAACAGCAGGTCGTGATCGACGCGCCCGGCGAGGTCGACGACGCCGCCTGGTGGCCGGACGCCGGCAGTGTGCTCGTCACCCTCAGCCACCACGCCCGCACCCGGCTGGTGCGCGTCGACCTGGCAAGCGGCGCGTTCACACCGATCGGCCCCACGGCGGGCACGGTCACCGCCTGCACGGTGCGCGACGACGGGCAGGTCTGGGCCAGCTGGTCGTCGGCGGCCCAGCCACCCAGCGTGCGCCGCTTCGGGCCCGAGGGCGATGACGAGGGCGAGGGCGAGGGCGAGGGCGAGGGCGAGGGCAGCATCCTGCTGTCCGCACCCGGGCCGGCGGCGCCGTCGTCCGTGCCCGTGGAGGACCTGTGGGTTGACGGGCCCGGCGGCCCGGTGCACGCACTGCTACGCCTACCCGCTCGCTCACCGCAGGACGACGGGCCGCTGCCGCTGGTGGTGGACGTGCACGGCGGCCCGACCGCGCATGACGTCGACGCGTTCGAGGCCTACGCCAGCGCCTGGGTCGACCACGGGTACGCGCTGGTGCAGGTGAACTACCGCGGATCGACCGGCTACGGCTCGTCCTGGCGCGACGCTCTGCAGGCGCGGGTCGGCCACGTCGAGCTGCAGGACGTGCGTGCCGTGCGCGACCACCTGGTCGCCACGGGGCTGGCCGACCCGGAACGCATCGTGCTGACCGGCGCCTCGTGGGGCGGGTTCCTCACCCTGCTCGGGCTCGGCGTCGCCCCTGAGGCATGGTCGCTCGGTGTAGCCGCCGTGCCGGTCGCGGACTATGTCGCGGCGTACGAGGACGAGATGGAGGGCCTGAAAGCCTTTGACCGCAGCCTCTTTGGCGGCTCACCCCACGACGTTCCACACAAGTACGCCGAATCCAGCCCGGTCTCGTACGTCGACGCCGTGCGCTCGCCGGTGCTCGTGCTTGCCGGCGAGAACGACCCGCGCTGCCCGATCCGGCAGATCGAGAACTACCTGGGCAAGCTGGCCGGGCTCGGCGTGCCGCACGAGGTCTACCGCTACGACGCCGGGCACGGCTCGCTGGTAGACGACGAACGCGTGCGCCAGATGCGCACCGAGCTGGACTTCGCCGCCCGACACCTCGGCGGACCGCCCCCGTTGTGACTAGAATAATGGTCATGACCACTACCTCGCTCGCGACCGTCAAGGCGCGCCTGTCCGCCTATGTCGATGCCGTGCACGACACCCATGAGCGCGTCACGATCACCCGTAACGGCGAGCCTGCTGCCGTCCTGATCGCGCCTGACGACCTGGCATCACTTGAGGAGACCATCGCGATCCTGTCCGACCCCGCGGCGATGGCCGAGATTGCCGAGGCCGACGCCGCCGTTGCCGCCGGTGACGTCGTCCCACTGGACCAGATTCGCATGCGCCCGACCTCCACCCGGTGACCTACCGGATCACCGTCGCACCCCCTGCCCGACGGGCACTGGAGAGCACGCTGCCCGAGTCCGTTTCGGCGGCCGCCTGGGAGTTCATCCGCGGACCGCTCGCGCAGGACCCGGTCCGCGTCGGTAAACCCCTGCAGGGCGAACTCGCCGGCAAATGGTCGGCACGCCGCGGTGAGTACCGGGTGATCTACACGATCCACACGCAAATCGTGACAGTCACGATCCTGCGGCTCGCCCACCGCCGCGACGCCTACCGCTGACGCTACGCCGACGTGAACCTCACCGGCCGCTCAGCGGCTGGTGACCTCAACGCCCCGTGCCGCCGTACACCACGGCCTCGTCGGCGCTGTCCAGCCCGAAGGCCGTGTGCACCCCGCGCACGGCGGCGTCGACCGCGTCGGCTCGGGTCACGACCGAGATCCGGATCTCGGAGGTCGAGATCATCTCGATGTTGACCCCCGCCTGCGCAAGAGCGGCGAAAAAGGTGGCCGAGACACCAGGGTGGGTGCGCATGCCGGCACCCACCAGTGAGATCTTGCCGATCAGGTCGTCGTACTGCAGCGAGGCGAACCCCACTGCGTCCTGGACGTTCTGCAAGGTGGTCATGGCGATCGGGCCGTCGGTCTTGGGCAAGGTGAACGACACGTCGGTGCGTCCGGTCTCGGCCGCCGAGACGTTCTGCACGATCATGTCGATGTTGATGCCGGCGCCCGCGACCGCCTGGAAGATCTCGGCCGCCTTACCGGGCCGGTCGGGCACCCCGACGACCGTGATCTTGGCTTCGCTGCGGTCGTGCGAGACCCCGGTGATGATCGCCTGCTCCATGACCTGCCCGTCCTTGCTGTCGATGACCCAGGTTCCCTCATGGCGGCTGAACGAGGAGCGCACGTGCACCGGCATCGCGTACCGGCGCGCGTACTCCACGCAGCGCAGGTGCAACACCTTGGTGCCGTTGGCCGCCATCTCCAGCATCTCCTCGGTGGTGATCTGCGCGATCCGACGCGCCGTCGGGACGATGCGCGGGTCGGCGGTGAACACGCCGTCGACGTCGGTGTAGATCTCGCAGACGTCGGCGCCCAGTGCTGCCGCGAGTGCCACCGCGGTGGTGTCCGAGGCGCCGCGGCCCAAGGTGGTGATTTCCTTGGTGTCCTGGCTGACGCCCTGGAAGCCCGCGACGATCGCCACCGCCCCGCCGTCCAGCGCCTGCCGGATCCGCCCGGGTGTGATGTCGATGATCCGGGCCTTGCCGTGCGCCGAGTCGGTGATCACCCCCGCCTGGCTGCCGGTGTAGGAGCGGGCCTGGTGGCCCAGGTCGGCGATCGCCATGGCCAGCAGCGCCATCGAGATGCGTTCGCCCGCCGTGAGCAGCATGTCGAGCTCACGGGCCGGCGGCAGCGGCGAGACCTGCTGGGCGAGGTCACGCAGATCGTCCGTGGTGTCACCCATGGCCGAGACGACGACCACCACGTCGTTACCAAGCGACCTGGTGTCGACGATGCGGCGAGCGACCCGTTTGATGCTCTCGGCGTCGGCCACCGAGGAGCCGCCGTACTTCTGCACGACCAGGCCCACGCTGCTCCCTATGGACGTCGGATCCGCCGTGCTCGATCCTAGCCAGCCCCGGGCGCAGGCCGGCCGCCAGAGGCGGGCCGCGGGCCCCTACGGGTGTAGGGCGTCGAACTCGGCGTCCGCGACGAGGTCACTGTCGACGTCCAGTCGCAGGTGCGCGAGGATCGACAGCACCACCCGCAAGGCGCTCGCCGCCCGGGCTCCCCAGCTGGACAGGTACGAGAACTGCCACCACCACAGCGCCTCGTCGACCCGGCCGGCCTCGAAGTGCCGCAAGCCGTGCGCGAGGTCGGCGGCAACGGCGGCCAGGTCACCGGACAACGAACCATGGACCACCGCGCCGCTGAGCACCGGGTCGATCGCCTCGACGTACTCGTCGAGCCCGTCGAAGACGTTCGCCAGCGCGGTCCGCAGCGGGTCGACATCGGGGTCCGGGCCGGCATCGGGCTCGAACCGCTCGCTGGGCACGACGTCCACGATCGCCCCGAGCCGGGCGCCGACGACCTGCACCTGTGACAGCGCCAGCAGGACGACGGGCAGCGCGACGTCCGGGGTCGTGCCGCTCGCGACCGTGGTCGACGCCTCCAGGTAGGCGCGCACGCCGGAGGCGGTCTCGGCGGCGAGCACAGCCAGCTCGCCGCGTTCGGTGTCGGAGGGGGGCTGCGGGTCAGGCATCGAGCAGCCTGCGTCCCTCGAAGGCCCGCCCGAGGGTGACCTCGTCGGCGTACTCCAGGTCGCCACCCACAGGCAGGCCGGAGGCGATCCGGGTGACCCGCAGGCCCATGGGCCGCAGCATCCGGGCCAGGTAGCTCGCGGTCGCCTCCCCCTCCAGGTTGGGGTCGGTGGCCAGGATGATCTCGGTGACCACCCCGTCGGCGAGCCGGGCCATCAGCTCACGCATCCGCAGGTCGTCCGGGCCGATGCCGTCGATCGGGCTGATCGCTCCACCGAGCACGTGATAGCGGCCCCGAAACTCTCGGGTCTTCTCGACTGCAACGACATCCTTGGGCTCCTCGACCACGCACAGCACGCTGAGGTCACGACGGGGGTCGCGACAGATCCGACACTGCTCGTCCTGCGCCACGTTGCCGCAGGTCAGGCAAAAGCGCACCTTGTCCTTGACCTCGGTGAGGGCGAGGACCAGCCGGCGCACGTCGACCGGGTCGGCTTGCAGCAGGTGAAAGGCGATCCGCTGCGCGCTCTTGGGGCCGACGCCGGGCAGCCGCCCGAGCTCGTCGATCAGGTCCTGAACCACTCCCTCGTACACAGGCCCGAGCCTACGTGCTCAGCGGGCCCGACCGGGGATCAGGACCGGCGCGGCGGGGAGCTCGGCCTGGCGGGCGCCGCGCCGGGGTCGGTCTCGTCGATGACGCGCCCGCCAAGGAACTGCTCGACCACCGGGCGCCCGACCATGGCACTGTCGGTTACGTCGGTGTCCTCGCTGGTGGCCACGTCGTCGGCCGGTTCGACTCGAGAGGGCGGACGTCGGCGGCTGGGCCCCGGGGGTGCGGGGGGGTCGGCCGGCGACGGCCAGTCGACGGGATCCGCGTCGGGCGGACGAAGGCCCAGGTCGCCTGGTGCTGCGGTCGAGGGCGGATGCGTCGCGGCATGCACTCCCTCGACCTGTGCGTCTACGCCGAGCACGTCGATGAGCGCCTGGCGCACGAACTGCCCATGCGGGCCGGTGCGGAACGTGCTGGTCAGCCCGGCAGTGGACAGTCCGAGCAGGAGGCGGCGCCCGTCGTACTCGAGCACCTGCGCGTGGTCGCGCACCAGCGACCAGGTCATCTTCTTGACCAAGGACAGTCGGGTGATGACGTCCGGCCACGCCCGACGGATGGCCTCGACGTCGAGCTGCCCAGGCGCTGGGGGCGCCGAGTCGGCCGAGTCGTCGGGCCGATCGGGCGAGCCTTCGTCGGCGCTGGTGACCTCGGGCCAGTGCGGCGCTGGCGGCGCGCTGGCCCGCAGATCCGGCGCGCCCTGAGCGCCGGCGGACTCTCCCGCGGGAGAGTGCGACCCGGCGGGGACGGCGGGCGGCGGGCTGAGCGCGGCGGCACCCAGTCGGCGCTCGATGCGGTCCAGGCGCGCGCCGTACCCGTCCGGGCCGTCGGCGCCCGGCAGCAGGACTCGGGCACACAGCAGTTCAAGCTGCAGGCGTGGCGCCGTCGCACCCGTGAACTCGGTGAGCCCGGTGTTGACCAGGTCCGCCGCGCGGCTGAGCCCGCTGGGGCCGAAGTGGACCGCCTGCTGGCGAATCCGCTCGAGCTGGTCTTCGGCCAGGCCGGGCAGGATCGCGTGCGCGCCGTCCGGCGCCGCGGCCACGACGATCAGGTCGCGCAACCGCTCGAGCAGGTCTTCGACGAAACGGCGTGGTTCGTGCCCCGACTCGATCACCTTGTCGACCACCCGAAAGACGGTCGCGGCGTCGGCGACCGCGAAGGCCTCGACGACGTCGTCGAGCAGCGCCGCATCGGTGTAGCCCAGCAGGCTCACGGCGCGCTCGTAGCCGATGCCGTCAGCACCCGAGCCGGCGATGAGCTGGTCGAGCACCGACAACGAGTCGCGCACCGAACCGGCACCGGCCCGGACGACGAGCGGCAGCACGCCCTTGTCGACGCGGACCTGCTCGGCCTCGCACAGGCTGGCCAGGTAGTCCTGCAGCACGGCTGGGGGGACGAGCCGGAAGGGGTAGTGGTGGGTGCGCGAGCGGATCGTCGCGATGACCTTCTCCGGCTCGGTGGTCGCGAAGATGAACTTGACGTGTGGCGGCGGCTCTTCCACGACCTTCAGCAACGCGTTGAAACCTTGCGGCGAGACCATGTGCGCCTCGTCGATGATGTAGATCTTGAAGCGGCTCGCGGCGGGCGCGAAGGACGCCTTCTCGCGAAGGTCGCGCGCGTCGTCCACCCCGCCGTGGCTGGCGGCGTCGATCTCGATCACGTCCACGGTGCCCGGGCCACCGCGCGCCAGCTCGACGCACGAGCCGCAGCTGCCGCACGGGGTCGGCGTCGGGCCCTGCTCACAGTTCAGCGCGCGGGCCAGGATGCGCGCGCTGGTGGTCTTGCCGCAGCCCCGCGGGCCGCTGAACAGGTAGGCGTGGTTGACGCGGTCGCTGCGCAGCGCCTGCATCAAGGGTTCGGTCACATGCTGTTGGCCGATGACGTCGGCGAACGTCTCCGGCCGGTAGCGGCGGTACAAGGCGGTGGACACGCATCGACCCTAACCGTCGGCACCCACGGGTGGGCGCCGCCCTGCACAGCGCGGGATCATCACCCCGTGACGACCAGCGACGAGCCCGCGCAGCGCCCCGGGCGGGTGTGGCTCGCCGGCCTGATGGCCTCGGGAAAGTCGACCGTGGGGCGCGAGCTGGCCAGGCGGCGGGGGTGGCACTATGTCGACAACGACGCGAGCATCCAGGCGATGGCCGGCCAGAGCAGCGTGGCGTTGGCCGCGCAGGGCGGTGCGGTGCTGCACGAGTGGGAGGCCCGGCTGGTGGCCCACCTGGTGGGCCTGACGGCACCGGTGGTCGCGGGCATCCCGGCGAGCATCGCAGACCGGCCCGACGACCTGCAGCTGCTGCGCCGCAGCGGCCTGCTGGTCTTCCTGCGCTGCGATCTCGACACTCTCGTACGCCGGGTCGCGGCCGACCCGCCGCGGCCATGGCTGGGTGCCGACGTGCGCCCCCTGCTGCGCGCCATGGTGCGCCGTCGCGACCCCGTGCTGACCGCCGTCGCGCACCTGGTGCTGGACGCGACGCAGCCGGTGGGCGCAGTGGTCGACCGGATCGAACTGGAGCTGGACACCGCCGGCTGGGGCCGGGAGTGACCCCCCGCGCACCCGGCAGAGCTCACCTGCCCTTGCTGCCTTCCGGCCCTGGGGGAGTTCAGCGAGGTGCCGCCGCACGAGGGGTCGGCGTCCACTGTACAAGCACTCTGGTGATCGACGTTGCTGCGCAGATGCGGGGCTCGGGTACCCTCGGCGGCGGAGGATTCGCATAGTGGCCTAGTGCGCACGATTGGAAATCGTGTTGGGTTAATCACCCTCGCGGGTTCAAATCCCGCATCCTCCGCCAGGCTCAGAGGGTCCTGAAGTACACGACGGCGGCAGCGGCCATGACACCGACCGTCAGCCAGCCGAGGCCCTTGGCCAGCCAGCCGTTGACCTGCTCGCGCATGATCTCGCGATCGTTGGAGATGAGCATGACCAGCACCAGGAAGGGTGCTGCAGCGACACCGTTGATCGATGCGCTCACGACCAGCAGGTGGATCGGGTTGACGTTCAGCGCCGACATCAGGGTGCCACCCAAGGTGCCGACGAGCACGAGTCCGTAGAAGACGGGCGCCTTTCGGGGCGATCGCGAGAAGCCCCACTGCTTGCCCAGCAGCCCGGCCATACCGACCGAACCCGAGCCGGCCAGGACGGGCACGGCGAGCATGCCGGAGCCGATGAACCCGAGGGCGAACAGCGCCTCGGCGTACGGACCGGCA
>DAIETC010000016.1 GCA_027345905.1 Kineosporiaceae bacterium
GCGGCGCCGGCCGTCATGTCCCGGATCGGACCGACGTCCGAGGCGACGACCGGCCGGGCGCAGGCCATCGCCTCGGCGACCTTCAGGGGGGAGAAGTAGGCGCCGTGGCTGGGTAGGAACGGAGCGCAGGCCACGTCGAAGGCTTGCACGTACGCCGGCACCTCGCGCGCCGCGAGGGCCCCGGTGAAGTGCACCCGGCCACGCAACGGGTGCTGCTCGGCGCGCGTCTGCAGGGCCGAGCGGGCCGGGCCGTCCCCGACGACCAGCAGCCGTAGCCGGGGTCGGGTCGCCGCCAGGTGCGCCACTGCCTCCAGCAGGACGTCGACGCCGTGCCAGGGCTTGAGGCTGCCGACGAACCCCACCAGCTCGCTGTCGACCAGCCCGAGCCGCTCGCGCACCACGCAGGGGGCGGCCCCGGGTGGCGCGAACCGGTGGACGTCCACCCCGTTGGTGATGACCGTCGCCTCGCGGGCGCCACGGGTCATGGCCCAGCTGGCCAGGGGCGCCGAGACGGCCACCACCTGCGCGTCGAGCAGCGCCGCTCGTTCGGCTTCGCGCGCCGCCGCGTCGATACTCAGCACGCGTTGGCGCGACCACTCCTCGACGATCGGGGCGTTGACCTCCACCACCCGGGCGGCACCCAGCTCCCTGGCCAGCGGCCCGGCGCCGTCGTACATCAGGCACAGCCGCTCGTACACCACGTCGGGGGCGAAGGCGCGGACCAGCGGGGGCGTCACGGCGCGAAAGTGAGCGGCCGCCCGCGCCCGGCCCAGGTCGGCTCCCTCGCCCTTGGGCACCGGTCCGGGATCGAGGTGGACGACGTCGATTCCCTCCGGCGGTGCCCCGAGGACGCGCTGGCCGTACAACCGCACGTGCACGCCGCGCCGGGCCAGGGCGCGGCACACCTCGCCGACGTGCACGCTGGCGCCCTTGGTGCCCCCGACGGGGATCCCAGGGTCGGGCAGCAGGTAGGCGAGCTTCACCTGTGCGCCTGCAGCCGCGGGGCTGGAACTGGCGCGCCGGCGGCGCCCACGCCCGTCTCGGACTCGAACAGCCGGGCCACCGCCCGCCCGCAGCTGCGCCGGTCCAGCGTGGTGACCACGTGGCTGTGCGCGGCCGTTCCCAGCCGGCGGCGCAGGCCGGGGTCGTCGGCCAGGCGGCACAGTGCGGCGGCCAGGCCGCGCGGGTCACCGGAGGGCACGAGCATCCCGGTGACCTCGTCGTCGATGACCTCGGGGATCCCGGCGACATCGCTGGCGACCACGGCCAGCCCACTGGCCATGGCCTCGAGCACCGAGTTGGGCACCCCGTCGCGGTCGCCGTCCCGCAGCACCACGCTGGCCTGCACAAACACGTCGGCGTTGCGGTACGCCTCGACGACCTGCGCGCTGGCCTGGGCCCCGGTGAAGTGGACGACGTCACCCAGCCCGAGCGCGCGGGCCTGCGTGGTCAGCTCCTCGCGCAGTGGTCCGGCCCCGATGACGGTGCAGGTCAGGCTTCGTCCGCTGTCCTTGACCTGGGCGAGGGCCTCCAGCAGCACCGGGTACCCCTTCTTGGGTACCAGGCGTCCGACCGCGAGCAGGCGCAGCCCCCCCTGCGGATTCTCCAGCGCCGGCCCGGGGTGGAACCGGACGTTGTCGACACCGTGGTAGATCAGCTCGACCCGCGCATCCGGCCCGGCGATCCGCGTGAGCTCCGTGGCGGCGCTGCGCGAGCAGACCAGCACGAACCTGGCCGCGCGGGCTCGGCGGGCCAAACCGGCCGGGTTGGACAGGTACAGGTCCTTGGCGTGAGCGGCAAAGCTGAAGGGCAGTCCGGTGAGCCGATGCACCTGGTAGGCCACTGCCGCCGGGGTGTGCGCGAAGGCGGCGTGCAGGTGCGGGGCCCCGGCGCGGCGCAAGACCTGCGCCAGGTGCCCGGCGTCGGTGAAGTGCCGCAAGGCAACCAGCGGATGGGCGCTGACCAGCGCCTGCACCAGGCAGGCCAGGTAGTGCCCGGGGTTCTCGGCCAACAGCTCAGCGTGAGCGGCCAGCTTGGCCGCGGCGCCGCGCACCCTGCCCACGGCTCCCGGGCCGGCGTGCAGGTACGTCACCGGGCCGCGCACCCGCGCCACCTCCGGCTGCACGACCGGCTCACGGGGGTCGGCCATCGCGACCAGGGCCAGTGGCAGTCCGGCGTCCTGCAGGGCCAGGATCTCGTCGAGGATGAACGTCTCGGAAAGGCGCGGAAAGCGTTTGGTGAGATAGCCGAGCGGGGCGTAGCCGGCCCCCGCCCCGGCCCGGGCGCTCACGCCGACACCCGCACGCTGCGCCGGGCCGAGCTCGCGCGCTCGTCACGGTGGCGGGCCGTCACCTGCGCCACCAGCACCTCGCGCAGCCGGTTCAGGCCGGACATGTCCAGCGGCCGGCGCAGGTGCTCGTGTGGTCTCCTCGCGGCCGTGACCGCCTCGGCCACCCGGGCGTCGAGGTCGGGACCTGGCCGGGCGACCTGCACCAGCCCCCGCTGCGCGAACAGCGCGGCGCGGATGTCCTGCTCGCGCCTTGGGTGCGTTCGAGGGACCACGACCGTGGGCACCCCGGTTCCGGTGACTTCGCACAGGCTGTTGTAGCCGCCCATCGTCACCACCGCGGTGGCCGCGGCCATCGCATCGCGCATGCGGGGCAGGAACTGCACCACCTTGGCGCCGGGCACCCCCGCAGCGCGCTCGGTGAGGTGCTCCCGGTCTGGCTCGCCCATCAACGGGCCGGTGACGATCACGGCCGGGATGTCCAGCCGCTTGCTGGCGCCGAGGGTCGCCGCCAGCACGTCCACGCCGTCGCCGCCGCCGCCCGCCGTCCCGAGCAGGTAATGGCCATCGGACGGCGCCGCAGTCCGGGACTCGCCCCGCTCGGGGCGGGTGAGATAGCCGCAGTAGCGCAGCCGGTCCGCCACCGCCTGCGGCACCGCGTACTCGCGGCCGATGTCGAAGACCTCGCGCGAGCCGTACACCAGGATCTCGTCGTATTCCCGGTCCAGCAGCTGGTAGATGCCCTGCTCGCGCCAGGTGTCGCGGACGACGCCCGGCTCGTCGAGCACGTCGCGCAGCCCGAGCAGCACCCGCGTCTTGGGGGAGTGGGAGCGCAGCGCGGTGAACACCCCGCGAAGCTCACCACCCATACCGGCCGGGGCGTGGTCCACCAGGAACACGTCGGGAGCAAAGTCGCGGACGACCTCGCTCATGATGCTTTCGCGGTTGCGGCGCACCACGCTGAACGGCAGCCCACAGTTCAGTGGCCGGTACTGCTCGTGACCCTGCTTGGTCACCGGCGGCAGGTGCACCACGCTCAAGCCCGCCGGCAGGGCGAAGTACTCGCTGACCGACGAGCCGCTGAGCAGCACCACGCGCAGCCCCGGGGTCGTGGCCAGCATGTGCGTCGCGATCGCCAGGTTGCGCCGCAGGTGGCCCAACCCGTAGGTGTCGTGGGAGTACAGCAGGAGCTTGCGCAGGCCGGTCGTGCGCAGCACGCTCACGCCGACCTCCGGTTCACCAGCGTCTCGTCGGCGCGCAGCCACTCCACCTCGCGGGCGTACCCGTCGGCGAACGAGGTGGCCGGCGCGTAGCCCAGCAGGCGCCGCGCCCGGCTCAGGTCCGCGCCGGTGTGGTGGACGTCGCCCATGGCGAACCCCTCGACCTGCGCCTGGACGCTGCGCCCGGTCAGGTGCTCCAACAAGGCGATGACCTCCAGCAGGGTGACCCGGTCGCCGCCGCCGACGTTCAGCGCCTGCCCGGCGGCCGGTGCCCAGGCCGCCCGGAAGGTCGCGTCGACGATGTCGTCGACGAACGTGAAGTCACGGCTTTGGGTTCCGTCGCCGAGCAGCCGGATGGGCCGGTCGGACAGGGCCGCCTCGGCGAAGATCCGCAGGGCCATGTCCGGGCGCTGGCCGGGGCCGTAGACGGTGAAGTAGCGCAGGGCGACCGCCTCCAGCTCGTCGCCGGAGGCGTCCAAGCACAGTTGCTCGGCCTCCAGCTTGGTGCGGCCGTACGGCGAGATCGGCGCCAACGGCTGGGTCTCGCGAAACGGCGGGGTGCTCTCGCCGTACACCGAGGACGACGAGGCGTACACCACCCGGCGCACGCCTGCAGCCCGGCAGGCCGCCAGCAGGCTCGTCGTGGAGGCCACGTTGTCGTGGCGGTACCGGCTCTCCAGCGCGAAGCTGGCCCGGACGCCGGCCCGGGCCGCCAGGTGGAACACGACGTCGACCCCGGCCAGGTGCTGCTCCAGCGGCAGGTCGACCAGGTGCCCGGTGACCAACGAGAACCCGTCGCGGCGCACGAGGCGCACGGCGGCGGTCATCTTCTCGCCCGGGTCGTAGCTGTCGGTGAAGCCGTCGACTCCGCGCACGGCGAAGCCCTCGTCGAGCAGTCGGTGGGACAGGCGGCTGCCGATGAAGCCGGCCGCCCCCGTCACCAGGCAGGTCGTCATGACGACCCGCCCGTGGCACTTCGCCCGGTGGCACTTCGCCCGGTGGCACTTCGCATGGTCTGCGTCATGCGTCCCAGCCTGGCGCCAGGACCTGACCCGTCCATGAGCCGAATGTGAGGATGCCTTCATCTTCGGGGCGTCTTCGGGGCGCCTACGCTGACTCTTGTGTCCCTCGCCGTTCGTGTCATCCCCTGCCTGGACGTGGACGCCGGCCGGGTGGTCAAGGGGGTCAACTTCACCGGGCTGCGCGACGCCGGGGACCCCGTCGAGCTGGCCCGACGCTACGACGAGCAAGGGGCGGACGAGCTCACCTTCCTGGACGTGACCGCGTCCAGCCAGAGCCGGGCCACGACGTACGACGTGGTGTCGCGAACGGCCGAGCAGGTGTTCATCCCGCTGACCGTCGGGGGCGGGGTGCGCACCGTGCGCGACGTCGACCTGCTGCTGCGGGCCGGCGCCGACAAGGTCGGGGTGAACACCGCGGCGATCGAGCGCCCCGGGTTGATCGGCGAGGTGGCCGACCGGTTCGGGTCGCAGGTGCTCGTGCTCAGCCTTGACGCGCGCCGCTGCCCCGACGGTGTGCTCACCGAGTCGGGGTTTGAGGTGACCACGCACGGCGGGCGGCGCGGCACCGGCATCGACGCCGTCCAGTGGGCCGCGGACGGGGCCCGGCTGGGTGCCGGTGAGATCTTGCTGAACGCCATGGACGCCGACGGCACCAAGGCCGGCTTCGACCTCGAGCTGCTCGCCCTCGTGCGCGCCGCCGTCGCGGTGCCGCTGGTCGCCAGTGGGGGGGCCGGCAGCGTCGAA
>DAIETC010000030.1 GCA_027345905.1 Kineosporiaceae bacterium
GCTCGCCAGGTCGCCGCAGACCAGGCCGTAGCGGCGGTCCAGAGCGCACTGTCCGCACAGGCCCAGCTGCTCGCCGCCACCGACGCCCGAGTGGTGGCGCTGGCCGACCAGCAGCGCCAAGCCGCTGAGGCGGCCGCCTTGGCCCGGGCCCAGACGAGCGCGGCCCAGCTGGGGATCCCGTCCTGGCCAGGGGTGCGCGGCGGTCCGTCGTCCGGATGGCCCACGGTTGCCGCGCCCAACCAGGCGGCCGCCACAGCCATCGCCGCGGCACGCACCCGCCTGGGCCTGCCCTATGTCTGGGGAGCCACCGGTCCGGACTCCTTCGACTGTTCGGGACTGACCGGGTGGGCCTACCGTCAGGCGGGCATCGCCATCCCGCGTACGGCCAGCGAGCAGTTCCTGGCCCTGCCGCGCGTCCCCCTGAGCCAGCTCGAACCGGGCGACCTGGTCTTCTACGCGACCAACGTGCTCGACCCGACCACCATCCACCACGTCGCCATCTACCTAGGTGCTGGACTGTCGTTGTACGCGCCGCAGACCGGCAGCGTGGTCAAGATCGGGCCCGTGGCCTACGGCCAGATCATCGGCGCCGTGCGGCCTTCCATGACCTGAGCGCCTTACGATGGCCCCGCGGCCACCACCAAGGCCGCTCGCGCGGGGCCCCGCGCCTGGTCAGGGAGGTGCCGAACTGGACGCCGTCGAAGCCGGCAGCCTGCTCGGCGGCAGGTACGTCCTGCGCCGACACGAGGGCGAGGAGGCCGGGGCGAGCTCGTGGCAGGCCCACGACGAGACGTTGGACCGGCCGGTGGGCATCCTCGCGGTCGCGACCGATCACCCGCATGCCGCCGCCATGCTCGACGCTGCGCGGCGCGCGGCCGGTGTCGAGGACCCCCGGCTGGTGCGCGTGCTGGACGCCGGCCGCGACCAGGAGCTCGCGTACGTCGTCACCGAATGGGTAGCCGGCCCGACCCTGCGCCAGCTCCTGCGCGAGGGTTCGGTGCCCGCCGAGGACGTGCGCACGATGGTCGGCGAGGCGGCGCTGGCCCTGGAGAACGCCCGCCGTCGGGGGCTGCACCACCTGGCCCTGACCCCCGACGACGTGCACCTGCTGAACGACGACACGGTCAAGCTGGCCGGTCTGGAAGTGCACGCGGCCCTGACCGGGCGCGACCTCGGGCCGAGTCAGGACGCCGAGGCGGCGTGCGCGTTCGACACCCGCACGCTCGTGGCGCTGGCATACGCGGGACTGACGGGCTTTTGGCCGCTCGCCGAGCCGGAGTGCGACCTGCCCGCCGCACCCGAGGTGGCCGGCTCGCCCGCAGCGCCCTCGGAGGTCGTGGGTGCGGTGCCCGCTGACCTGGACACCCTGTGCGTCCAGACCTTCGCCGGGGCGGGGGCGCCGAGCAGCCCAGGCGACCTCGCGGGGCAGATCGCGCCCTGGGGGCGCGGCAGTCGGGCGCCACGGCGACAAGGCGCCTTTCCCCTGTCTTTGCAGCCGGCTCGGGCATCGGGCCGTGCGGACGCAGGCGGCCGACGCGCTCCGGGCGGGAACGAGGGCACCGCCGTCCTGCCGCCCGGGCCGCCCGCGCGCGCGCGAACACCAACCCCCCGACCGCCCGCTGCGACACCACCTCGGGCGAGCGAGCACACCCAGGACACGACGCAGGTCGTGCGGCCGGTGCTGGGCACCGCCCTGCGCACCGACCTGTTCGACGGTGACCGCGCGCGCCCGGCCCCGCTGCTGCCGATGGCGCCGATCGGGCGCCCGCAGACCCGCCAGATCCGCACGGTGATCGTGGTGGTGGTGGCGTTCATCGCGATCTTCTTCCTGCTCGCCTATTGCGGGCTCAGTGGCCTGGGCTCCGGCTCGCTGACGAACGTTCCGCGCCGATCGGCTTCCACGACGCCGGCATCCAGCGGCTCGCCCAGCTCCGCGCCGAGCACGCCGGCCGAGTCCCCCACCGCAGCCGGGCGCCCGATCCCGGTGGTCTCGATCACCGGTTTCGACCCGCAAGGCGACGGCTCGGAGAAGAACGCCCTGGCGCCGCTGGCCATCGACGGCAACGCGTCGACGGCCTGGACCAGCGAGACGTACCGGACCGCACAGTTCGGCGGCCTGAAGAAGGGCGTGGGCCTGCTGCTCGACCTCGGGAAACCGACGCCAGTGAACCGCGTCGCCGTCATCGTCGGCGCCAGCGGCTCGGCACTGGAGCTGCGCACCGCAACCGGCAACACCCTTGCGGGCTCAACCGTGGTTGCCCAGGCGAGCAACGCCTCGGGCACCGTGCACCTGACCCCCACGCGCGCCGTGACCACGCGCTACCTGGTCTTGTGGTTCACGGCGGCGGCACCCAGTAACGGTGGCTACCGGGTCAGCGTCAACGAGGTAAGTGTCTCGTGAGTGCCGGCCGGGACGACGCCAGCCAGCGGCCCGGCGTCCAGGCCAGCGATGTGCCAGGCAAAGAACCCACCGACGCCGAGCTGCTGCAGTTGCATGTGCTCGGCAGCGACGCGGCGTTCGCCCAGCTGGTGGCCCGCCACCGTGACCGGCTCTGGGCCGTGGCGGTGCGCACTTTGGGCGGCCCCGACGAGGCCCCCGACGCCCTGCAGGACGCCCTGGTGTCGGCCTGCCGGGGGGCGGCGGCCTTTCGGGGCGAGGCGGCCGTCACGACGTGGCTGCACCGGATCGTGGTCAACGCTTGCCTGGACCTCGTGCGCCGGCGGGCCTCCAGGGCGCCCGTGACCTCCCAGAGCGGTGACTCGGCCGACCCGCGCGACGAGTACGACCGCGCGCAGACCCGCATCGACGTCCGCGCCGCCCTGGCGACCTTGCCGTTCGAGCAGCGCGCCGCGCTGGTCCTGGTGGACATGCACGCGATGCCGGTCTCTCAGGCCGCCGCGGTGCTGGGGGTGCCCGAGGGCACGATCAAGTCCCGCTGTGCCCGCGGCCGGGCGGCGCTGCGCCCCCTGTTGGCGGGGGACGAGCGGCCGGCAGTCCAGCAGCGGAACCAGGGCCGCCCGGCGGCCGTCCTATCACCGTCACACCCATCACCGTCACACCCATCCCCGTCACACCCATCGCCGCCCGCCCCCGCAGCCGGCCCGGTCCCGGAAGGTGAGCCCTCGTGACGCATCTGTCCGACGAGGACCTCGGTGACCCCGAGCGCGCCGAGACGCACCGCCACCTGGCCGCGTGCGAGCAGTGCCGCAGCGCGGTGGCGGACCAGCGCCTGGTGCGTGAACGGCTGCGGGCCCTGCCCGACCCCGGTGCGATGCCCGGGCCGGTGTCGCGCGCCATCGACGTGGCGCTGCGCGAGGCGGGTCGGCGCGAACACATGTCCGGGCGGACCATCGTCCCCTCCCCGATGCCCGCAGTGGGTTCACCACGCACCTGGCGCTCGCGGCCGGTCGTGGCGCGGGCCCTGGTGGCTGCTGCGGCCGCGACCATCGTCGTGGGGGGTGCAGGCGCGCTGCTGTCGCGCCAGCCCCACCTGGCAGGTGGCAGTACCACGTCGGCCCAGGCCGGCGAGAGTTCGCACCCGGCTCCGGGGGCCGCTCAACCTTCCGCTCCGGCCGGCCAGGTCGTGGCCAGCGGCACGGCGTACACACGTGCCGACGTGGTGCGTCAGGCCACCGACCTGGCTCGGCCGGCGTGCGCCAGCGCCTTGAGCGCACACCCGGGTGCCCCGAAGGGGCTGCTCGCCAGCGCCGCGGGGCTCGACGGCTGCCTACGGGCGCTGGGCGCCACGAGCCGCCCGCTCGTGGTGGATCTGGCGTCGTACGACGGCCGGCCGGCCGCCGTGCTGGTCCTACCGGTCAGCGGAGGCGGCGAAGCGGTGTGGGTGGTCGCGCGCGACTGCCGCCCGGGCGCCGACGGCACGATGTTCTACTCCCGCCTCCCGTGAGCTTGGGGAACAGTCCAGCCCTACGATCGCTTGTGCTGGGCGCACCATCCACCGTTTGAAGGGGCATATGACGTGAGCCAGGACGCGTTGCGCGATGTCATCATCATCGGCTCCGGCCCGGCGGGTTACACCGCCGCCGTGTACGCCGCGCGTGCCAGCCTGCGCCCAGTGGTCCTGGAGGGCTCGGTCAGCTTCGGCGGCGCGCTGATGAACACCACCGAGGTCGAGAACTACCCAGGCTTCCGGGACGCGATCATGGGCCCGGACCTGATGGAGGCGATGCGGGCCCAGGCCGAGCGCTTTGGCGCCGAGCTGGTCACGGACGACGCCACCGAGGTCACGCTGGACGGGCATCGCAAGCTGGTGGTGACCGGCAGCGGCGAGCGGTACACCGCGCGCTCGGTGATCTTGGCGATGGGGTCGGCCTACCGCGAGATCGGGCTGGCGAACGAGCGCAAGCTGTCCGGTCACGGGGTCTCCTGGTGTGCGACCTGCGACGGGTTCTTCTTCCGCGACCAGGACATCGTCGTGGTCGGTGGCGGCGACTCGGCGATGGAGGAGGCCACGTTCTTGACGCGGTTCGCCCGATCGGTGACGGTCGTGCACCGGAGCGACTCGCTGCGCGCATCCAAGGTGATGCAGGAGCGCGCCATGGCCAACCCCAAGATCACTTTCTCCTGGAACACCGAGGTCATCGACATCCTGGGCCAGGACAAGGTCACCGGACTGCTCGTGCGGGACACCCAGACCGGCCAGGAGCGCACGCTGCGGGTCACGGGCCTGTTCGTGGCCATCGGGCACGACCCGCGCGTCGAGCTGGTCAAAGACCAGCTCGAACTGTCTGCGCAGGGGTTCATCGCCGTCGACGGGCGCAGCTCACGCACCAGCCTGCCCGGCGTGTTCGCGTGCGGCGACGTCGTCGACCACGAGTACATGCAGGCGGTGACCGCCGCCGGATCCGGCTGTGTGGCGGCCCTGGACGCCGAGCGATACCTTGCCGCCCTGGACGATCCGGCTTCTGCGTCCTCGCCGCCGCAGGCCGCTGCGGTCGCAGCGCAGGCCGCTGCGCAGCTGCACTGACTTCGAACCGAGAGGACCCACCGTGGGCAGCCCGACGAACACCACCGACGCCACCTTCGACGCCGACGTCTTGGCGAGCGACAAACCGGTACTGGTCGATTTCTGGGCGCAGTGGTGCGGCCCCTGCCGCGCTATGGCCCCGATCCTGGAGGAGATCGCGAGCGAGCACAGCGACCGGCTGCGGGTAGTCAAGCTCGACACCGACGCCAACCCAGGGGTCACGGCCCGGTACGGCATCATCAGCATCCCCACGATGAACGTCTACGTGGGCGGCAAGCTGGTCAAGTCGATCACCGGCGCCAAGCCCAAGCGCACCCTGGTCAAAGAGCTGGCCGACTACATCGGCTGAACGAGGCCGATCCTGGCGGAGGACTTTCTTGGCCCGGAGGACATGGTGACGGGCGAACCCCAACTGCGCCTCGGCGACCACGGGCCGTCGGTGCGAGCGGTATGCGAGCGGCTGGCCGCCACGGGCGACCTCCCGGCATCCTGCGCCGGCGAACAGTTGTTCGATTCTGGTGTGGAACGAGCCGTGCGGGCCTTCCAGCAACGGCGCGGCCTGCTCGTCGACGGCGTCGTCGGCACGCAGACCTATCGGGCTCTGGACGGCGCCCGCTGGCTGCTCGGGGACCGCATCCTGCTGCACCGCGCCGGGCACCTGCTGACCGGCGATGACGTGGCCATGCTGCAACAGCGACTGCTCAACCTCGGGTTCTCGTGCGGCCGGGTCGACGGGGTGTTCGGGCCACGTACCGACCGCGCCCTGCGCGAGCTGCAGGTCGGCGTCGGGCTACGCCCGGACGGCCTGGCCGGCCCGAAGACACTGCGCGCCCTTGCCCAGCTCGCCCGCTCGGTCGCCGGCGGCGCGCCGCAGGCACTTCGCGAGGCTGACCGCGTGCGCACATCCGGGCCGAGCCTTCGCGGCCGTTTGATCGTGCTCGATCCGGGTCACTCCGTCGCCGAGCCGGGGGCCGCGGTGCACGGCCTGGTCGAGGCCGACCTGACCCTCGACCTCGCACGCCGGATCGAGGGGCGCCTGGCCGTCGCCGGTGTGCAGGTGGTGCTCACCCGCGGGCTCACCGGCAACCCCACCGAGCTTGAGCGGGCCGAGCTGGCCAACGCGCTGAACGCCGACTTGCTGCTCTCGCTGCACTGTGAGTCGCTCGTCGCCACTCCCCAGGCGCAGGGCGTGGCTTCGTTCTTCTACGGCCACAGTGATCACGGCGGGGCGTGGTCGGTGACCGGGGAACGGCTGGCCACGCTGGTGCAGCGCGAGATCACCGCCCGCACCGACCTGTTGGACTGCTACAGCCACGCCCGCGCCTGGGAGCTGCTCCAGCGAACCCAGATGCCCGCCGTCCGCACCGACGTGGGTCACCTGAGCAATGCGGCGGACGCCCGACGCTTGGGTGACCCGGCGTTTCGTGACACGTTGGCCGAGGCGATCGTCGTCGCTATCCAACGGGTCTACCTCGTCGGCGAGGCCGATGCGACCACCGGCACCCTGCGGGTCGCCGATGTTCTGGCGCAGTCCCGAAGCGCCGGGCCACCACGCTAGGGGTTGACCGCAGCCCGGGTCAGCTGCCCGAGGGGACCACGACCCGCACCGAGCCCAGCAGCCGCTCGACGGCCTGTTCGACGTCTCCGCGCCACGACAGTGCCGTCCGCAGGTCCAGCCGCAGGCGGGGATGACGGTGATGGGCTCGCACGGTGGTGAAGCCGACGGCCAGCAGGTAGTCCTGCGGCAGCAGGCAGCCGCCGACCCGCGCCGCGCGCTCGCGGGCGTCTAAGTCCGCAAGGCTCTCGCTGGGCACCCCGTAGGCCTCGATCGCGCGCACCCCGCGCCGGGTCAGGTCGCGTGCCACCGCCTGCATCAGCATGCGCCCCAGCCCGCCCCCGGCGTACTGCGGCAGCACCCGCCCCGTCATGAGCAGGACGGCGTCGGCGCTGACCGGTGCGGTGGCAAAGGCCAACGAGCGCGGCACCAGGTGCGGCGGGGCGTAGGTCAGGTAGCCGGCGAACGCCGCGTCGATGTAGGCCACCTTGCCGACCGAGCCCCACTCCAGCAGGGCTTGGGACAGCCAGGCCTGCTTGTGCTCGGCTGCGTCTGCCCGGCGTTCGGCTCGGGCCCCCGCCACCGGGTCGAGCTCCCAGAAGACACACTGTCGGCATGGCGCCGGCAGTTCCTGCAGGCTGTCCAGCGTCAGCGGCGAGATGCGGCGCGAGATCATCGCACCGCCCCAGCGCCCCCGGCGCGAGCGGTCGAGACCGCCGGCTCGGTAGCCGCCGGCAGCGCCACGGCATCCGGATGCGGGGCATGGTAGTCGCTGGCATAGGCCCGGGGCGTGCGTGGGCGCACCAAGGCGGCCAGATAGCCGCCCAGCGCGCCGGCCGCCAGCGCGGCGAGGACGGGGAGCACGCCGCGAGGCAGGTGGAACCTCAGCATCACCATCTCCCGAGTTCGCCGGCAGCCCAGCACCGAGGTCGATCGTACGTCGGTGCGGGCCTTAGCCGGAAGACGTCGCGCCCCCCGCGGCGCCGGGCAGGTCGACCGGTGCGGGCGCAGTACCCTCCAGCACCGCCAGGATGCGCGTGAGGTCCTCGACACTGGCGAACTCCACCGTGAGCCGCCCCTTGCGCCGGCCCAGGGCGATGCTCACCCGCGTGTCGAGCCGGTCCGCCAGCCGGGCCGCGACGGCGTCCATCTGGGGGTTGCGTGCCCCTGGGCGCGGCCGCCGCGCAGGCTGCTCGCTCGGGCTGGCCCCGCCCAATGCCACCAGCTCTTCCAGGTTGCGCACCGACAGTCCCTCGGCCACCACCCGGGCGGCCAGCCGTTCGATCGACTCGGCGTCTTCCAGAGCGAGCAGCGCTCTGGCATGACCGGCCGACAGCACCCCGGCGGCCACCCGGCGCTGCACGGGTGGCGGCAGGCGCAGCAGCCTGATGGTGTTGGAGATCTGCGGGCGCGAGCGGCCGATCCGTCGGCCCAGCTCCTCGTGTGTGCAGCCGAAGTCCTCCAGCAGCTGTGCGTACGCCGCCGCCTCCTCCAACGCGTTCAGCTCACTGCGGTGCAAGTTCTCCAACAGCGCGTCGCGCAGCAGGTCGTCGTCGTCGGTCTCGCGCACGATCGCCGGTATGAGTGCCAGTCCGGCGAGCTGGCTGGCCCGCCACCGGCGTTCTCCCATGATCAGCTCGAAGCGTTCCGGGTCTTGCCCCGCGCGAACCGGGCGTACGACCACCGGCTGCAGGATGCCAACCTCGCGGATCGAAGCGGCAAGCTCGGCGAGCTGATCCTGGTCGAACTCCTGACGGGGCTGGCGCGGGTTCGGCTCGATCCGCTCGACGGCGATCTGGGCGAAACGCGCGCCAGGAACGTCGAGCAAGGTCGATGTTTCATGTGAAACATCGACCTGGGCGTCCGGGAAGAACACGTCCACGGGTCGGTCGGTCCGAGCAGCGCCGACACCTTGCGGAATGAGCGCGCCCAGCCCGCGGCCCAGCCCGCGGCGCTTGTCGTTCATGACCGGCTCCCTGCCTGCTCGCTGGTGCCCTGCTTGCTGGTGCCCTGCTCGCTGGTGCCATGCTCGTCCGTCCCGCGCTGGGCGAGCTCGCGGGCCGCCTCCAGATAGGACAGTGCACCGCTGGACCCGGGATCATAGGTCATCACGGTCTGCCCATGGCTGGGCGCTTCGGAGATCCGCACCGAGCGCGGGATGCTCGCTTGCAGGACCTGGCCGGGGAAATGCTCGCGCACCTGGTCGGCCACCTCGGCTGAAAGCCGGGTGCGGGCGTCGTACATGGTGAGCAAGATGGTGCTCACGTCCAGCTCAGGGTTCAGATGCGCCTTGACCAGTTCGATGTTCTTCAGCAACTGCGCCAGGCCCTCGAGGGCGTAGTACTCGCACTGGATGGGGATGAAGACCTCGCGCCCACTGACCAGGGCGTTGACGGTCAGCAGACCAAGCGACGGCGGGCAGTCGATCAGGACGTAGTCGACCTGCGTGGGGCCGCCGCCTCGAGGACCACTCAGGTACGCCTCAAGTGCACGGCGCAGTCGGGCCTCGCGGGCGACCATCGAGACCAGCTCGATCTCGGCGCCCGCCAGGTCAATGGTGGCCGGAGCGCAGAACAAGCCCTCGACGTCCGGGCAGGCCTGCACGACCTCGGCCAGGGGCGTGGAGTTGATCAGGACGTCGTACACGCTGGGCACCTGCGCGTGGTGTGCGATGCCGAGCGCCGTCGAGGTGTTGCCTTGCGGGTCGAGATCGAGTACGACCACCTGAAGGCCGCCCTGCGCGAGCGCGGCCGCCATGTTGACCGTGGTGGTCGTCTTGCCCACGCCCCCCTTCTGGTTGGCGACCGTCAGGACGCGGGTGTGGCTGGGACGCGGAAGGCGTTGGCCGGCCAGCGCCCGCCGACGCTGGGCGGCGACCGCTATCTCCCGCGCCAGCGGCGGGTCGTCGGGCCGCGGGTCGACGACTGCTCGAGGGCCCTCGGGCGGCGCGCAGGGCTCGACGCGCAGCAGCGGCGTTGGCGGCGCGGGCCATCCCAGGCCGGCGGTAGAGGGCGTCTCGACCTCGGGCCCGGGTTGGGTCCCCGGCCAACCGAGTCCGAAGCCAGGGTCGCCGGGGTGGTCCGCTGCTCGTGTCACTGGGTCACCGTGTCACAGATCGCTGGCCCGGTGCACCGGGGAACCGGGCGGGCGGTGTGCGCAGCCGTACGACGGTCACGGGGTCGGGCATCAGCCCCACCCCGAGGGTGTGGATCTGCGTGCTGACGGCGCCGGCGGCCAGCACCGCCCGACGGGTCCGTTCGACCTCCTCCGCTGCGGTGGCGCCCTTGATCGCCAGCAGTTCACCACCTGGGATGAGCAGCGGCAGGGCCCAGGCGGCCAGCCGGTCCAATGGTGCCACCGCGCGCGCCACCACCACGGGCACAGCCAGGTCCAGGGTCAGCTCATCGGCTCTCGCACGCCGGACCTGCACCTGTTCCAGCCCGAGGTCGGCCACGACGGTGCGCAACCATTGCGCCCGGCGCAGCAGCGGCTCGATGAGCACGACGTGCAGGTCCGCGCGGCGCACGGCTATGGCGATGCCCGGCAGCCCGGCCCCCGAGCCGAGGTCCGCCACGTGGGTGTCGGGTGCGATCAGGTCCGCGAGCAACGCGCAGTTCAGCAGATGGCGGGGCCACAGGCGCGGGACCTCCCGCGGTCCCAGTAGCCCATGCTGCACGCCAGTCGTGGCCAGATGCTCGGCATAGCGCATCGCTAGCGGGAGCCGATCCCCGAACACGGTCTGCGCCGCGAGCGGGGGCGCCGGCGCGTGTTTCACGTGAAACTGGCGCGGTCAGGCCGGGAGGACGACGACGCAGCGGTTCGGCTCGACACCATCGGACTGCGAACGCAGCCCGGCCTGGGCCACGGCGTCGTGCACCACCTTGCGCTCGAAGGGCGACATGGCGCCCAGCCGCACCGGTTCGCCCGAGCTGCCCACCTCGTCCACGGCGGCCAGCGCCTGCGTGACCAGCTCGGCGCGCCGGGCGGCGCGGTGGCCCGCGACGTCCAGCATCAGGCGAGAGCGCTCCCCCGTGCTGGCCAGGACGGCGAGCCGGGTGAGCTCCTGCAGTGCCTCCAGAACCTCGCCGTCGCGCCCGACCAGACGCCGAGGAACCTGCCCCTCCTCGGAGTCGACGATGGCGACGGCAGCGCGGTCACCGTCGATGTCGACGTCGATGTCGCCGTCCAGGTCACCGAGGTCGAGCAGTCGCTCGAGGTAGTCAGCGGCAACCTCCCCCTCGCGTTCCAGCCGCTGGGCGAGCGAGTGCTCCGAGGGCTCAACGGTGTCCGAGGGCTCAACAGTGGACGTCGGCTGGTCCTGGCTCATGGCTTCTCCTGTGGTCGGCGAGCGTGTGCTAGGCCTTGGGTTTGGGCTGTCGTGGGCGTGCGCTGGGCCCCGGGCGTGGCGCCGGCGAGGCGGGCTGGCTCGGCTGTTTGGACCCCGCGCTCTGCCCCGGGGTCGTGGCCCGGGAGGACCGCTTGCTGCGCGGCTGGCGCCGGGGCTGCTGGCGCTGCCGGGTGGGCTCGTCCAGCACCTCGCCGGTGACCGTGGCGGACGAGGCGTCCGAAGCGTCGGGGTCGGCGGCGGGCTTGCCCTTTCGGCGCCGACGGTCGTTCAAGGCCTGCTCCGCCGGTGAGCCAGGGGCCGGCATCCGCCGGATGACATAGAACTGCTGACCCATCGACCACGCGTTCGTCGTCAACCAGTACAGCAGCACGCCGATCGGGAAGTTCACGCCCGATACCGCAAAGACCACGGGGAGCACGTACAGCAGGATCTTCTGCTGCTGAGCGAAGGGGTTGTCCAGCGCCGACGCCGGCATGTTCTTCATCATCAGCTGGCGCTGGGTGGTGAACGTGGTCGCCGACATCAAGATGATGAGCACCACCGTGATGACCTTGACGTTGAGGTTGCCGCCCGATCCCAGGAAGGTCGCCGACAGGCGCGCCCCCAGCAGCGTCGAGTTGTCAGCCTGGGTCGCCAGGGCCTTGGTCAGCGGACCGATCTCGCGGGACTTGGCAACGTACTCGTTCAGCACGCGGAACAGGGCGAAGAAGATCGGTGCCTGCAGCACGATCGGCAGACACGAAGCGAACGGGTTGGTGCCGGTGTCCTTGTACAGCGCCATCGTCTCGGCCGTCATGGCCTGACGGCTCTGCGGGTCCTTCTTGTCCTTGTACTTCGCCTGGATCTTCTTCATCTCCGGCTGGATCAGCTGAAGACCGCGCGAGGCCTTGATCTGCTTGACGAACAGCGGGATCAAGATGATCCGGATGACCACCACCAGGCCGACGATGGACAGCGCCCACGTCCAGCCGGAGGCGGCCGGCAGCCCGATCACGCTCAGCAACGAGTGGAACTGGACCATGATCCAGGCGACTGCATACTCTAGGGGGTATAAAATTGTGCTCAGCATCTGAGGCGTTCCTTGTAGGAGCGAGACAGACGCCGTGGCCCGTCGGTGGAAACAGCAGGTCCGGTCAGGTCGGTTTCGCCGGCCTCTGACGCCTGGGCAGGTGGGTGCCCACTGCTAGGGACGAGGTCGACCCCTCCAGGGTTCCAGGGATGGCAGCGGCCTAACCGCCGAAGCGCCAGCCAACTTCCGCGCAGCGGCCCGTGGGCCTGGATCGCGCCGAGCGCGTAAGCCGAGCAGGAAGGGTAGAACCGGCAGCGCTGGCCGAGTAACGGGGAGACGAACAGCTGGTAGCCGCGGATCACGGCGGTCAACAGCAGCGAGGTCAGCCGCCCCATGCACCGCACGAGCCAGCGCAGCGCTCTCATCGGGACCCCGCTGCGGCCCCGCGACGCAGCGCTCGTTCCAAAGCGCCGTCCAGGGCCTGGGCCAAGGTGGGCGAGGTGGCCGAGCCGCTGGCTGCGCTGGCCCGCAGCACCACCAGTGCCCCGGGTGCAAACCGGTCCAGACGGGCCGTCGCCAGCGCCCGCAGCCGGCGCTTGACTACGGTGCGGCGCACGGCCGTTCCCACCCCTTTGGGCACCACCAGACCGATGCGCACCGGTTCGGCGCTAGCCGGGCGTTGCCACACGTGCACGGCCAGGAGCGCCCCACCGGCCCGGCGGCCGTGCCGCACGGCAAGGGCGAACTCGTTGCTACGGCGCATTCGGTGCGCGGCGGGCAGCACGCCCGCCCCCTCAGGCCGACAGCTCGACGCGGCCCTTGCGCCGACGCGCCGCCAAGATGGCGCGCCCGGCGCGGGTACGCATGCGAAGACGAAACCCATGCGTCTTCGCCCGTCGGCGGTTGTTCGGCTGAAAGGTGCGCTTGCTCACTGCATCTCCTGAATTCGCGGGGGTCCGCTGACGTGTGGACCACGGTCACCATAAACGTCAACGACGCTGATCGAGCACGCGCAGGCATGCGACAGCGGCCGCCACAGGTGGGAACCGCACCCACGGTACGGCGCGCCTTGGCCATGGTCAAACCGTGGCGCGGCAAGCGTTAGCACACGGCGCGCCCAGCGTGGTGTCGACACGCCGTGGGGGCTCCCACACCCATGCCTGGTCGTGTAGCGTCGCCCTTCATCCCGCCCGGCCCACCGGTGCCTTTTGTCCACAGGCTGTGGACGAAAGTGTGGACCGTCGGCGTAGCGTGGACCCCTGCACCCCGGTGGGAGGAGAGTGGCCGTTGCCCGACGCCGACTTGGATTTCGCCAGCATCTGGGCGCGGACGCTGACCACGTTGACCGACGGGGGCTTACCGGCCCAGCAGAAGGCTTTCCTGCGGCTGGCCCGGCTGGTCGGGCTGATCGACTCCACGGCGCTGCTGGCCGTACCGAACGACTACACCAAGGACATCCTGGAACAGCGGTTGTTGGCCCAGGTCAGTGACGCCCTGGGCGCCCAGCTGAACCGTGAGGTCCGCTTGGCCATCACCGTCGACTCCTCGCTGGCCGGGGATCACAGTGACGCGGCGCTCGAAGGCGCTGGCGGCGTCAGCGCCACCGAGGAGCCGGGCTCGCTCGCGGCGCCCGCTAGCGCGGGCGTGCCGCTACCGGATGCTTTCGTGCTCGCCTCGGCACCCGAACCGGCCAGGCCCGGTGCTCGCGGGGCTGCGGAGCCCTCCCGACTAAATCC
Source organism: Kineosporiaceae bacterium (assembly GCA_027345905.1). GTDB lineage: Bacteria > Actinomycetota > Actinomycetes > Actinomycetales > Angustibacteraceae > DAIETC01. The sequence continues at coordinate 13,634 of DAIETC010000030.1, forward strand.
CAAGTACACGTTCGACACGTTCGTGATCGGCTCAAGCAACCGTTTCGCGCATGCGGCGGCCCTGGCTGTCGCCGAGGCACCGGCGAAGGCGTACAACCCGCTGTTCGTGTACGGCGAGTCCGGCCTGGGCAAGACCCACCTGCTGCACGCCATCGGTCATTACGCCCGCAACCTGTTCCCGGGGGTGCGAGTGCGGTACGTCAACTCCGAGGAGTTCACCAACGACTTCATCAACTCCATCCGCGACGACAAGGCGCAGAGCTTCCAGCGCCGACACCGCGACGTGGACATCCTGCTCATCGACGATGTGCAGTTCCTGCAGAACAAGGTGCAGACCCAGGAGGAGTTCTTCCACACCTTCAACACCTTGCACAATGCCAACAAGCAGGTGGTGATCACCTCGGACCTGCCCCCCAAGCAGCTGGCGGGTTTCGAGGAGCGCATGCGCAGCCGGTTCGAGTGGGGTCTGCTGACCGACGTCCAGCCGCCCGACCTGGAGACGCGGATCGCTATCTTGCGCAAGAAGGCCCTCCAGGACCGCATGACCGCCCCGGACGAGGTGCTGGAGTACATCGCCAGCCGGATCTCCACGAACATCCGCGAGCTCGAGGGCGCGCTGATCCGGGTCACCGCATTCGCCAGCCTGAACCGCCAGCTCGTCGACCTGCCCCTGGCGGAGATCGTCCTGAAGGACTTGATCTCGAACGAGCACGGCCCAGAGATCACCTCGGTGATCATCATTGGCCAGACCGCTGCGTACTTCGGTCTGACCATCGACGACCTGTGCGGCAGCTCCCGCTCCCGGGTCCTCGTCAACGCCCGGCAGATCGCGATGTACCTGTGCCGTGAGCTGACCGCCTTGTCGCTGCCGAAGATCGGTCAGCAGTTCGGAGGCCGTGACCACACCACGGTGATGCACGCCGAACGCAAGATCCGCCAGCTGATGGCCGAGCGGCGCAGCATCTTCAACCAGGTCACCGAGCTCACCAACCGCATCAAGCAGCAGAGCCGCTAGATCGATGCGCTGCGCATCCCGGGACTGCGGCTCGCTCGTGGCACACACCCTGGGGACAACCTTGTGGAACATGTGGGGATCGGTGGCGCAGCGCGTCCGCAACCCTGGACGACCACGAGGCACACACACGTCAGGCGCCGTAGCGATGGCCTCCTCCACAGCCCCTCCACAGGCCTTTGGTGCTGTGACCTGGGGAATCGGGTCGTTGTCCCCAGTGCGCACAGGACCTATGACGATGACGAGAACTCCATGTTGCTGATCGCCCCGCGAACGAACCACAGGCCGCCTGCTGTGGACGGAGTCGGTCTGCAGGCAGCTGCCGCGCCCTGGCGGTTCCACCGGTTGGCGCAGCCGGATAGGGTCGTCGCGCGCTGCGAAACGCAGCCGCCCGCTCACCCAGGAAGGTCCGGTTGCCGGTGAAGTTCCGCGTGGATCGAGACGTCCTTGCCGAGGCAGTGACCTGGGCGGCCCGGGGGCTACCCACCCGCCCACCGGTTCCCGTGCTCGCCGGGGTGCTCCTCGAGGCCGACGCCGGCAGCCTGTGCCTGTCCGCCTTCGACTACGAGGTCAGCGCCCGGGTCAGTGTCGCCGCGGACGTCCACGAGGCGGGAACCGTGCTGGTCTCGGGCCGGCTGCTGGCCGAGATCGCGCGCAACCTGCCCCCCCAGCCCGTGGACGTCGTGACCGAGGCGAACAAGGTGTCGCTGACCTGCGGTGCCTCCAGGTTCACGCTGCTCACCATGCCCGTCGAGGACTACCCGGCGCTGCCCCAGATGCCACAGAGCACGGGCAGCGTGGCCGGAGACGTGTTCACCCTGGCCGTGTCCCAGGTCAGCATCGCGGCCGGGCGCGACGACACGCTGCCCATCCTGACCAGCGTCCGGGTCGAGATCGAAGGGTCGACGATCACGATGCTGGCCACCGACCGGTACCGGCTGGCGATGCGCACGCTGACCTGGAACCCCGACCAGTCAGATGGATCGGTGGTGGCGCTCGTCCCGGCACGCACGCTCAGCGACACCGCTCGGGCGCTGGGGGCCAGCGCCGATGTGCAGCTCGCGCTGGGCCGCACCGGCGGCGGCGAAGGACTGATCGGTTTCCAGGCCGGTCAGCGGCGTACGACCTCGCGGCTGCTGGACGGGGAGTACCCCAAGGTCAGCTCGATCTTCCCGTCGGCCCCGCAGCTCTACGCCGTGGTCCAGACGGCGTCCTTGGTCGAGGCCGTCAAGCGCGTCGCCCTGGTTGCCGAGCGCAATACGCCGGTGCGCCTGCGCTTCACCCCTGACCTGCTGAGCATCGAGGCCGGGCAGGGCGAGGACGCCCAGGCCAGCGAGACGATCGAGGCCACCTTGAACGGCGAGGAGTTCGAGATCGCCTTCAACCCTCAGTACCTGCTGGAGGGTCTGGCGGCACTGCACCAGCCGTGGGCCAGGCTGGCATTCACCGTGCCCACCAAGCCGGCGCTGCTCACGGGCCAGGGCGAGCCGGACGGCGCAGCGCAGGACAGCTTTCAATACGTGCTCATGCCCGTGCGCCTCGCGGGCTGAGCAGGACAGGACACCATGCAGCTAGGACTCGTCGGCCTGGGCAAGATGGGCGCCAACATGCGTGAGCGGCTGCGTGCGGCCGATCACCAGGTGGTGGGGTACGACCGCAACCGCGAGGTCAGCGACGTGGACGACCTGCGCGCGCTGGTGCAGGCGCTAGCCCACCCTCGGGTCGTCTGGGTGATGGTCCCCTCCGGCGCTGCGACCCGTGCCGTGGTGGACGAGCTCACCGACCTGCTCGAGGACGGCGACCTGCTCATCGACGGGGGCAACTCACGCTGGACCGACGACGCCGTGCACGCGGCGCAGCTGGGCGAGCGCGGGATCGGCTTCCTGGACTGCGGCGTGTCCGGCGGCGTGTGGGGCAAGGACAACGGCTACGGCCTGATGGTGGGGGGCGACCCCGCTCAGGTCGAGCTCGCGATGGAGATCTTCGACGCCTTGCGCCCACCGGGCCCGCGCGAGGAGGGCTTCGTGCACGCCGGCGCTGTCGGGGCAGGTCACTACGCCAAGATGGTGCACAACGGGATCGAGTACGGGTTGATGCAGGCGTACGCCGAGGGGTACGAGCTGCTGGCCGCCAAGGACATCGTCACCGACGTGCACGGCGCGTTCAAGGCGTGGACGCGGGGCACGGTCGTGCGCTCGTGGCTGCTGGACCTGCTGGTCAAGGCGCTGGAGGAGGACCCCGGGCTGGAGCAGATCAGCGGCTGGACGCAGGACTCGGGCGAGGGCCGCTGGACGGTCGAGGAGGCCATCGCCAACGCGGTGCCCATGCCGGTCATCGCCAGCGCCCTGTTCGCCCGGTTCGCCTCACGCCAGGAGGACTCACCGGCGATGAAGGCCGTCTCGGCCCTGCGGGCCCAGTTCGGTGGCCACCCGACCAAGGCGGCGCAGGCACCCGAGGCGGGGCCGTCGTCCGGCACCGGTTCGACCGGCTGAGCCCGGCGTCGACCACCCGTCGTGCATGTCACCCATCTGTCGCTGACCGACTTTCGCAGCTACCGGGGGGCCGAGCTGGCCCTGGAGCCGGGAGCGACCGCACTGGTGGGCCCCAACGGCCAGGGCAAGACCAACCTGGTCGAGGCGCTGAGCTACCTGGCCACGCTGAGCAGCCACCGGGTGGCGACCGACGCTCCCCTGGTGCGCCAGGGCGCCGAACGGGCGGTAGTGCGCACGAGCGTCGTGCGCGACGGCCGCGCGACGCTGATCGAGGTCGAGATCACGGCCGGCAAGGCCAATCGCGCGCGGATCAACAAGGGGCCGGTGCCGCGGGCCCGAGAGGTCCGCGGGCTGCTGCGCACCGTGCTGTTCGCCCCCGAGGACCTCTCGCTCGTGAAGGGCGAACCCGGTGAACGTCGCCGGTTCCTGGACGACCTGCTCAGTGCCCGTTCGCCGCGGTTCTTCGCCGTTCGCGCCGACTATGAGCGGGTGCTTCGCCAGCGCACCGCGCTGCTGAAGTCGGCAGGGTCCCAGATCCGCCGCGGGCACGGCGACGTGCGAACCTTGGACGTGTGGGACGCGCACCTGGCCACGACCGGCGCCGAGCTGCTGGCCGGCCGGCTGCACCTGGTGCGGGACCTGCGTGAACCGGTCGCGACGGCGTACGCGCAGGTCAGCGAGGGGCCGCGCGCGGCGGCGACCTCCTACCGCAGCGCGCTCGGTGACGACCTCGAGGAGCAGGCGCTGGCGGCCGGCACCGGCGCCAGGGACCTGCTGCGCGGGCTACTGCTGGACGCGATGAGCCGGATGCGCAGCCAGGAGCTCGACCGGGGGGTGTGTCTGGTCGGCCCACACCGGGACGAGCTCGTGCTCGGCCTCGGCGAGCTGCCGGCCAAGGGCTACGCAAGCCACGGGGAGTCATGGTCGTACGCACTGGCGCTGCGCCTGGCCTCGTTCGAGCTGCTGCGCCAAGAGGGTGGCGGCGACCCCGTACTCGTGCTGGACGACGTGTTCGCCGAGCTCGACACCGGACGACGAGAACGCCTGGCCGCCGTGGTCGCCGGCGCTGAGCAGGTCCTGGTGACCGCGGCGGTCGAGCAGGACGTGCCGCGCTCGCTCAGCGGATCTCGGGTCGACGTCCGCGAGGGTCAGCTCACCCGTGTGCCCTGATCTGCCGGCGGAAGACGCGGGTGACGACGAACCGGCGCGGGCCGAGCAGGCCGCCCGATCGGCCCTGCTGCGGGCCCGCGCCATTGCGCTGGGACGCGGCCTTCGCCCGGGGTCCCTGGTGCGCCGTCGCCCGCCCACCCCGGCGGTTCAGGCCTCCGGTGCCGCACCGGACGACCGTGACCCGCAGGCGCTCGGAACCGGTCTGCAGCGCCTGGTCAGTGAGCGCGGCTGGTCGGTGGATGTCGCGGTAGGGGGGGTTCTGGGCCGCTGGGCGAGCGTGGTCGGCTTTGATCTGGCCGCCCACTGCGAACCGGTGAGCTTCACTGATGGCGTGCTCGTCGTCCGGGCGGACTCCACGGCTTGGGCCACCCAGGTTCGGTTGTTGGCGCCCACCCTGCTGCGCCGGCTGGACGAGGAGGTGGGCGCCGGGGTGGTCCAGCAGGTGCAGGTGCGCGGCCCGGCATCGCCGTCCTGGCGTCGTGGCGCCCGCCGGGTCAGCGGCCGCGGGCCCCGCGATACCTACGGCTGAGCCCGGATCGACGGCCCGCGCGCGCGGCCGTGCGCCGCCAACCCGGCGCTGTTCGGCCGCAGGGTGCCCCAGTGACCTCTCCAGGTGGCCGCAGGGTGCCCCAGTGGCCGCGCGCTCGGGCAGTGGGGGGACCCAGTGCCAGGATGGGGTCGGGTCAATAGCGCGAACGGATGAGTTTTCCACGCCGTTGTGCACAGGCTGTGGATAGCTGGCTGGACGGCTGTGGGCTCATGCCGGATAGCCGGCTCGTGCCTGCGGCCGGTGTGGGGGGACTGCTGCCGGGCCCCTGCGAGAGTCCTGGGCCCCTCCAGGAGCCTCTGCGGCCGTCCGAGCCGCAGCCAAACCGATACACTGGCGGCACCCGCGTGCCCGACGTGCCGCGCCCAGGTGGCGGCGAGCCGGTTTCGAACCCGACGGCTGCCAACCGGACGGCTGTGAACTCGACGGCCATGACCAAGAGGAGATCACGCCCCCGTGCCAGAGCCCAGCGAGCCCCCTGCGCACGGCGGTACCAGTGATCGCGAGGATCTCGTGCCCCTTGACCAGGCGAGGACGGCCAGCTCGGGCGTGCCCAGCATCGCCGACGCCCCGGCGTACGACGCCAGCGCGATCCAGGTGCTGGAAGGCCTGGAGGCGGTGCGTAAGCGGCCCGGCATGTACATCGGGTCGACCGGGTCGCGGGGGCTGCACCACCTGGTCACCGAGGTGGTCGACAACTCGGTCGACGAGGCGCTCGGCGGGCACGCCACCCGCATCGACGTCACGCTGCTCGCCGACGGCGGGGTGCGAGTGGTCGATGACGGCCGCGGCATCCCGACCGACCTGATGCCCGGTGAGAACCGGCCGGCGGTCGAGGTGGTCCTGACCGTCCTGCACGCCGGGGGCAAGTTCGGCGGTGGCGGCTACGCGGTGTCCGGCGGGTTGCACGGTGTCGGCGTGTCCGTGGTCAACGCGCTGTCGTCCCGGCTGGACGTCGAGGTGCACCAGCGCGGTCACGTGTGGCGCCAGAGCTACGCGGACGGCGTCCCGCAGGCACCGCTTGAGCAGGGCGAGCCCAGCGAGCGCACCGGCACCACCGTGACCTTCTGGCCCAACGCGGACATCTTCGAGACCGTCGAGTTCGACTTCGAGACGTTACGTGCCCGGTTCCAGCAGATGGCGTTCTTGAACAAGGG
>DAIETC010000044.1 GCA_027345905.1 Kineosporiaceae bacterium
GCCATCGCCACCTTCGGGGTGACCTCTGGCCAGGCACTGGCCGGAGTGGTGGGGCCGCTCATCGAAGTGCCCGTCCTGGTCGGGCTGGTGTACGTCAGCCTCGCCCTGCGCCGCCGCTTTCCCGCACGCACCACGTACCGCTGACCTGCCCATCCCATCGCATCCCCCTTCGATCCGGGAGACGTCCACAGTGCCCGACACCGACACCGGCGTCCGCCGACCCAGCGTCCTGTTCGTGTGCGTCCACAACGCCGGGCGCTCGCAGATGGCCGCTGGGTTCCTCACCCAGCTGGGCAACGGCGCCATCGAGGTCCGCTCGGCCGGCAGCCTGCCCGCCGACCAGGTCAACCCGGCCGCGGTCGCCGCGATGGCCGAGGTTGGCGTCGACATCGGCGACCAGCGCCCGAAGCCGCTGACCACCACAGCCGTCGAGGCCTGCGACGTGGTGGTCACGATGGGCTGCGGGGACGCCTGCCCGATCTACCCCGGCAAGCGCTACCTGGACTGGGACCTCGCCGACCCCGCCGGCAAGGGGGTCGAGGCGGTACGCCCGATCCGCGACGAGATCCGGGCTCGGGTGCAGGTGCTGGTCGACGAGCTGCTCGGCGAGCGCCCTGCCCTCTAACCGCGCTCGGCCGCAGCCACCATCCGGTACCCCGCCCCGCGGATCGTCTGGATCAGGGGGGGCATGCCCGGCAGGTCGATCTTGCGCCGCAGATAACCGACGTACACGTCCACCACATTGCTACCGGGCTCGAAGCTGTAGTCCCACACGTGCCCGAGGATCTGGGCCCGCGACAGCACCCGACCGCCGTTGCGCATGAACAGCTCGAGCAAGGCCCACTCACGCGGCGCGAGGTCGATGCGTTGACCGGCCCGCCAGGCGACCTTGGTCGACAGGTCCAGCACCAGGTCGGCCACGGTCAGCTGGTTGGACGCGGTCTGCTCGCGCGAGCGCAGGGCCGCCCGGATCCGGGCGAGCAGCTCGTCGAACGCGAACGGTTTGGTGACGTAGTCGCTGGCCCCGGCGTCCAGGACGTGCACCTTCTCGCGGACGTCGTCACGGGCCGTCAGCGCGATCACCGGCGTGGCCGGCCGGCGCCGGCGCAGGGCGCCCAGCAGCTCCTTGCCGTCGATGTCCGGCAGGCCCAGGTCGAGCAGCACCAGGTCCACGTCGTTGCCCTGGCCGCTGAACAGTGCCAACGCCTCCTGGCCATCTGCTGCGACCAGCGTGCGGTAGCCCTCGGCGTGCAGGCCGCGTGCGACGAAGGCGCTGATCCGATCGTCGTCCTCGACGATCAGCACCCTCATGACGGGCTGCCGGTTCGGGGCAACACGCAGGACATGGGAAGGCGCAGGTCGACTCGCGTGCCCTCGCCGAGGGTGCTGTGAAAGACCGCCGTCCCGCCGTGCGCTTGCGCGACGGCGAGGACGATCGCCAGGCCCAGGCCGCTGCCCCGGCTTTGCTGGGCGCCCGGCCTGGCGAACCGAGTGAACACCTGCTCTTGCTGTTGCACCGAGATACCTCGCCCGGTGTCCAGCACGGACAGCACCAGGGCGTCATCGAAGCGCGCCTGCAGCTCCACCTGGTCGCCGGGACCGGTCGCGTGCACCGCGTTCTCGATGAGGTTGAGCATGGCTCCGCGCAGCTTCGTCGCGTCCAGGTTGGCCACGACGTCCGGCACGGGTGACAGTCGCCAGTCCCGGACCGCCAGGACGCGGGCCGACTCCAGCAGGTCCGCCAGGAACGAGCGCAGGTCGACCGGGCCCGCGTCCAGGAAGTCCGGTTGGGTGGAGCGCGCCAGCAACAGCAACCGGTCGATGAGCAGACCGGTGTGGTCGAGCTCGTCCAGGACCACCCCGACGGCCGGGCTCGCCTCGGGGCCGGCGTCGCGGCCGAGCAGCTCGACGTGACCGCGGATCACCGTCAACGGCGTACGCAGCTGGTGGGACACGTCGGCCAGCAACTGGCGTTGGCCCTCCAGCGTGTCCGACAGGCGCCCGAGCATGCTGTCGAAGGTGTGGGCCATCCGGCCCACCTCGTCGGCCGGCCCCTCGTAGTTCAGTCGCCGCCCCACGTCACCGCCGCTGATCTCGGCCGCCGTCCGGGTCAGGCTGTCCACCGTGTCGAGCACTCGGCGCAAGATCAGGTACAGCATGAGCATGGCGGCGCCGATCGCGACCGCCGCCTCACCGACCGTGGACACGATGACCCGGCGTCGCTGTTCGGCCAGGTCGGCCAGGCTGGCGGCGGCGATCAAGACCCCCACCTGCTTCCCGCCGACCCGGATCGGGCTGGCCAACAACTGCACCTCGCTGCGCTGGGAGACCTGGCCCAGGACGGTTCGGTTTGGGGGGTGCGCGAGCCACGTGCGCACCACCGGGCTGGCGAAGATGCCGAGGACGTCGGGGCTGGCCAGCGTCGCCGTACCGGCAAGGGCGATGATCAGCTCGCGGCCGGGGCCGGGCACCGAAGTTTGCAGGTACTCCCGGCTGAACTCCGGCAGCGACCGGCCGGAGGGTCGTTGAGCGGCAGCGCGCTGGTACTGCGACACGGTTTGCGCCAGCTCGGCGACCACCGTCTCGCGGTACGCCGCGACCGTGGTGCGCACGATCTGCAGCAGTGCCAGGCCCAGGACGACACTGAGGACCAGCAGATGCGCCAGCAGCAACCGGGGTACCAGACCGAACCTGCGCCATCGATGCGCACGCTCACCCACCGGAGCCGTCGCCCGACCTGTCCGGACGCTCGGTGCTGCTGTCGCTCGAACCATCGATGTTGACCACGGGCCGTTGCGGCGTGACCACGATGACCGTGCCTGGCGCCGT
>DAIETC010000051.1 GCA_027345905.1 Kineosporiaceae bacterium
CCCATGGATGCAGTGACTCATGTCCCGGCGCCGGTGAATGAGCCGGTTCTTGACTATGCGCCGGGTTCGCCGGAGCGGGCGGGGTTGGAGGTGGCGCTGGCGCAGTTGGGGGGTGGTCAGCGGGATCTGCCGCTGGTGGTCGGTGGTGAGCATGTGATGGGTGGTGGGGAGCCGATCGTGGTGCGTCAGCCGCATGCGCACGCGAAGGTGTTGGGGGTGTTGCGGGGTGCGACGCAGGCGGATGCGGCTCGGGCGGTGGGTGCGGCGAAGGCGGCGGCGCCGGGGTGGCGGGAGCTGTCGTTCGATGACCGGGCGGGGGTGTTGCTCAAGGCGGCGGAGCTGTTGGCTGGGCCGTGGCGGGCGCGGGTGAACGCGGCGACGATGTTGGGCCAGTCCAAGACGGCGTATCAGGCGGAGATCGATGCGGCGTGTGAGCTGATCGACTTCTGGCGGATCAACGTGCATTTCGCCCGGCAGCTCCTTGAGCAGCAGCCGCCGTTGAACAGCAAGGGGGTGTGGAACCGTTCGGACTACCGGTCGTTGGAGGGGTTCGTGTATGCGGTGACCCCGTTCAACTTCACCTCGATCGCGGGGAACCTGCCGACCGCGCCGGCGTTGATGGGCAACACCGTGGTGTGGAAGCCGGCGCCGACCCAGCAGCTGGCGGCGAGCCTGATCATGGAGCTGCTCGAGGAGGCCGGGATGCCGCCGGGGGTGGTCAACATGCTCACCGGCCACGGCGCCGAGGTGTCCACGGTGACCCTGACGGACCCGGACCTCGCGGGCATCCATTTCACCGGCTCGACCCCGACGTTCAAGCACCTGTGGAAGCAGGTCGCGGCCAACCTCGACCGGTACCGGCACTACCCGCGGCTGGTCGGGGAGACCGGCGGGAAGGACTTCATCCTGGCCCACCCGTCCGCGGACCCGGCGGTGCTGCGCACCGCGATGATCCGGGGCGCGTTCGAGTACCAGGGGCAGAAGTGCTCCGCGGCCTCGCGGGCGTACGTGCCGGCCTCGGTGTGGCGCCAGATCCGTGACGAGGTCATCGAGATCACCAACGGCCTGCCGCAGGGCGACGTGACCGACTTCTCCAACTTCCTCGGCGCGGTCATCGACCAGCGGGCCTTCGCCAAGCACCAGGGCGCGATCGAGCGGGCCCGCGCCACCGACGGGGTGAACATCATCGCCGGCGGCACCTACGACGACTCCGTCGGCTACTTCATCCGCCCCACCGTGTGGGAGGCCACCGACCCTGAGGACGAGTGCTACACCACCGAGTACTTCGGCCCGATCCTGGCCGTGCACGTCTACCCCGACCGCGACTACGACCGGGTCCTGACCCAGATGGAGCACGTCGCGCCCTACGCGCTGACCGGCTCGATCATCGCCCGCGACCGCCACGCCATCGCCGACGCGACCACCCGGCTGCGGTTCGCCGCCGGCAACTTCTACATCAACGACAAACCCACCGGCGCCGTCGTGGGCCAACAGCCCTTCGGCGGCGGCCGCGCCTCAGGCACCAACGACAAAGCCGGCGCCGCCCAGAACCTGCTGCGCTGGACCAGCGTGCGCTCCATCAAAGAAACCTTCGTCCCCCC
>DAIETC010000052.1 GCA_027345905.1 Kineosporiaceae bacterium
GGCCGGGCGGATGGGCCACGTGCGCCAGACCACGCAGAACCTGACCGTGCACGCCGTCGACGCCGAGCGCGGGCTGCTGCTGATCAAGGGCGCGATCCCCGGCCCAAAGGGCGGCGTCGTGCTGGTCACGACCGCTGCCAAGGCCCCCATGCCCGTCTCGAAGGGAGCCTGAGCCATGAGCTCCACAGGTGTGCTGAGCATCGACGTGCTGTCACCGACCGGCGAGAAGTCCGGCACGGTCGACCTGCCCGACGAGATCTTCGATGTGCAGACGAACGTGCCGCTCATCCACCAGGTCGTAGTCGCCCAGCAGGCGGCGGCTCGCCAGGGCACGCACTCGACCAAGACCCGCGGCGAGGTGCGCGGCGGTGGGCGAAAGCCGTACAAGCAGAAGGGCACCGGTCGGGCCCGGCAGGGCTCGACCCGCGCTCCGCAGTTCGCCGGTGGCGGGGTCGTTCACGGCCCCAAACCCCGGGACTACGCCCAGCGCACCCCCAAGAAGATGAAGGTCGCGGCCCTGCGCGGCGCCCTGTCCGACCGGGCCCGCGGCGGGCGCATCCACGTGCTGTCCGCGCTCGTCGAGGGACAGGCGCCGTCCACCAAGCAGGCGCTGGCCGCACTCGAGCGGCTCTCTGACCGCAGCCGGTTGCTCGTGGTCCTCGGCCGCGACGACCTGTCGGGTTGGATGAGCCTGCGCAACATCGAGCGCGTGCACGCCATCGTCCCCGACCAGCTCAACACCTACGACGTGCTGTGCGCGGACGACGTCGTGTTCACCTCGGCCGCCCTGCAGACGTTCATCGCCGGCCCGGTGCGCGGCGCCGGCCCGGCCCCGCTCCAGCCTGCCGACGAGCAGCCCGCTGACCAGGAAGGGGAGCACGCATGAGCACCGTCCCGGCGCGCGTCGTCCTGCAGAAGGACCCCCGCGACATCCTGCTGGCGCCCGTGGTCTCGGAGAAGAGCTACGGCCTGCTCGACGAGGGTGCCTACACCTTCGTCGTCGACCCGCGCGCGAACAAGACCGAGATCAAGATCGCCGTCGAGCGCACCTTCGGGGTGAAGGTGCGCTCGGTCAACACGCTCAACCGCAAGGGCAAGACCCGCAGCACCAAGTTCGGGCTGGGTAAGCGCAAGGACACCAAGCGCGCCATCGTGACCCTGGCGCAAGGGTCCATCGACATCTTCGGGGGTCCGGTCTCCTGACCGGGCGCCGATAACGAACTGCGAAGGACGACTCACCATGGGTATCCGCAAGTACAAGCCGACGACACCGGGGCGTCGCGGCGCCAGCGTCGCCGACTTCGTCGAGGTCACGCGCTCGGCCCCGGAGAAGTCGCTGGTGCGCCCGCTGCCCAAGAGCGGCGGACGGAACAGCTCCGGGCGCATCACCACCCGGCACATCGGTGGCGGCCACAAGCGGGCCTTTCGGGTCATCGACTTTCGCCGTCACGACAAGGACGGCGTGCCGGCCAAGGTCGCGCACATCGAGTACGACCCGAACCGCACCTCGCGCATCGCGCTGCTGCACTATGCCGACGGTGAGAAGCGCTACATCCTGGCTCCGGCGCGCCTGAAGCAGGGCGACGTCATCGAGAACGGTGCCAGCGCGGACATCAAGCCCGGCAACAACCTGCCGCTGCGCAACATCCCGGTCGGTACCGTCGTGCACGCGATCGAGCTGCGCCCCGGTGGCGGCGCGAAGATCGCCCGCTCGGCGGGCGCGAGCGTGCAGCTGGTCGCCAAGGACGGACCGCACGCCCAGCTGCGGATGCCCTCCGGCGAGATCCGCAACGTCGACCTGCGCTGCCGTGCCTCGATCGGCGAGGTGGGCAACGCCGAGCAGTCCAACATCAACTGGGGCAAGGCCGGGCGCATGCGCTGGAAGGGCAAGCGGCCCACCGTACGCGGTGTGGCCATGAACCCCGTCGACCACCCGCACGGCGGCGGTGAGGGCAAGACCTCCGGTGGGCGCCACCCGGTCAGCCCGTGGGGGCAGGCCGAGGGCCGCACCCGGCGCCCCGGCAAACCGAGCGACAAGCTCATCGTCCGCCGTCGTCGTACCGGCAAGAAGCGCTGACAGGAGTGACATGCCCCGTAGCTTGAAGAAGGGTCCCTTCGTGGACGACCACCTCACCAAGAAGGTGGACGCCCAGAACGAGAAGGGCACCAAGAACGTCATCAAGACCTGGTCACGGCGCTCGATGATCGTGCCCGACATGCTGGGCCACACGATCGCCGTGCACGACGGGCGCAAGCACGTGCCGGTCTTCGTGACCGAGTCGATGGTCGGCCACAAGCTCGGCGAGTTCGCCCCGACCCGCACCTTCCGCGGGCACGAGAAGGACGACCGCAAGGGCCGGCGCCGCTAAGGCGGTGTCACCCACTGCACCTCACCAGACCCACCCTCCACGAAGGCAAAGGACAGCGATGGAAGCCAAGGCGCAGGCACGGTACATCCGTGTCACGCCCCAGAAGGCCCGCCGCGTCGTCGACCTCATCCGAGGAAAGCAGACGACCGAGGCCTCTGCGGTGCTGCAGTTCGCACCGCAAAGTGCCAGTGACCCCGTCCGCAAGGTGCTGCTCAGCGCCGTCGCGAACGCGCGGGTCAAGGCGGACAAGGCCGCTGAGGCGTTCGACGAGCGCGACCTGGTCGTCCA
>DAIETC010000069.1 GCA_027345905.1 Kineosporiaceae bacterium
TCCACCTGCCACCGGGCTGGCCGGCCCAGGTGCGCCCCCCGAGCTCACCGGACTGGCAGCGCTCGGCCGTGTCGTGGCTGCTCGACCAGTGCCCGTCCGAGTACCGCGCCCACCGGGTGCTGACCGCTCATCCGGTGGCGCTCGCCTGGTTGGCGGCCCAGCACGTCCTGGCCCAGGGGAGGGCGAACACGCAGGCCCGTGCCAGCGCTCGAGCCGAGCTCGGCGACACGCTCGCCGCCCACGAGCTCGAGGCGCTGCTGACCGCGCTCGAGTACGAGCACGCGCGCCTGCTGGCGGTGCACCGGGAGGTCGGGCTGGTCCGTGACGCTCTGTGCGGGCGCGAGTACATCCCGCGCCTGTAGGGGAGCCGGGGCCGCCACAACGGCGGGCAGAAGTGAGCGCGCCGCGCAGCGCTCGTGCTCAGCGCGTGGCCCCCGTCGGACTTCTGCCCGCCGTTGTGGTCGGCTTGGCCGGTCGGGAAGCCGCCGGGGCGGGCGGCGCTTAGACTCGACGGATGACGCGCGGCTCGCTGCTGGACTCGATTCGCGGTCCGCGTGACCTGCGCCGCCTGACCAAGACCGAGCTGACGCTGCTGGCCGAGCAGATCCGCAGTTTCCTGGTCGGCGCCGTCTCACGGACGGGGGGGCACCTGGGCCCGAACCTGGGCGTCGTCGAGCTGACCCTGGCGATCCACCGGGTGTTCGACTCCCCGCGCGACACGATCATCTTCGACACCGGCCACCAGGCGTACGTGCACAAGCTGCTCACCGGGCGTCAGGACTTCTCCGGCCTGCGCCAAGCCGGCGGGCTCTCGGGGTACCCGAGCCGCGCCGAGAGCGTCCACGACGTCGTGGAGAACTCACATGCCTCGACCGCGATCTCCTGGGGTGACGGCATCGCCAAGGCCTACCGGCTGCGCGGCGAGCACGACCGGCACGTGGTCGTGGTGGTCGGTGACGGCGCCCTCACCGGGGGCATGGCCTGGGAGGCGCTGAACAACATCGCCGCCGACAAGACGCTGCCCCTGGTCGTCGTGGTCAATGACAACGAGCGCTCGTACGGCGCCACGACCGGCGGCCTGGCCGAGCACCTGGCAACCCTGCGCACCACACAGGGGTACGAGCGGTTCCTCGCCTGGGGCAAGCAGGCGCTGAGCCGCACGCCGGTCGTCGGGGGAGCCGTGTACGACACGCTGCACGGGTTCAAGAAGGGCCTGAAGGACATCGTCGCGCCGCAGGGGATGTTCGAGGACCTGGGCCTGAAGTACGTCGGCCCGTTCGACGGCCATGACCTGGAGGCCCTCGAGCACGCGCTTCGGCGCGCGCGCGAGTACGGCGGCCCGGTGCTCGTGCATGCCATCACCCAGAAGGGTCGTGGGTTCGGGCCGGCGCTGAGCGACGAGGTCGACCGCTTCCATGCGGTGCCGCCCAACATCGACCCCGAGACCGGTGTGCCGCTGGCCGCCTCGGACGCCACGACCTGGACGGCGGTGTTCGCCGACGAGATGCTCGCGATCGCCGGCGAGCGGCACGACGTGGTGGCCACGACGGCCGCCATGCTGATCCCGGTCGGGCTGCACCGGTTTGCGGCCGCCTACCCCGACCGGGTCTTCGACGTCGGCATCGCCGAGCAGCACGCCGCGACCAGTGCCGCGGGGTTGGCGTTCGCCGGGCTGCACCCGGTGGTGGCCGTCTACGCGACGTTCCTCGGCCGGGCGTTCGACCAGGTGCTGATGGACTGCGCGCTGCACCGCGCGGGGGTCACGTTCGTCCTGGACCGGGCCGGCGTCACCGGCAGCGACGGCCCCAGCCACAACGGTGTCTGGGACATGTCGATGCTGCAGGTCGTACCGGGTCTGCGGCTGGCCGCCCCCCGCGACGGTGCCCAGCTTCGCGCGCTACTGCGCGAGGCCCTGGATGTGGACGACGCCCCGACCGTCGTGCGCTACCCCAAGGGAGCCGCCCCACACGACATCGCGGCGATCCGGCGCGAGGGCGGAGTCGACGTCCTACGAGAAGCCGACCGGCCCGACGTCCTTCTGGTCTCGGTGGGAGCGATGGCCTCGGTCGGCATCGAGGTCGCCGACCGGTTGGCCGCCCACGGCATGGCGGCCACGGTGGTGGACCCCCGCTGGGTCATTCCGGTCGACCCCGCACTCGGCGCCCTGGCGGCCCGGCACCGACTGGTCGTCAGCCTCGAGGACAACTCCCGGGTGGGCGGGGTCGGCTCACGGCTGGCCCAGCACCTACGTGATGCGGGGGTCGCGACCCCCGTGGTCGATCTCGGCGTCCCCCCGCAGTTCCTTGCGCACGGCGAGCGGGCGACGATCCTGGCCGGACTCGGCCTGGACGCGCAAGGCGTCACCCGCCGTGTGGTCGAAGAGCTCGCGCGCCTGGACGCCGGCAGCGAGACGGCCCCGGTCGTCGACGACCGCGCCTGAGCGGCACAGGCGGCCCCCTGGAGATCGGCACCGTCCGTGCGTGCAGGCATGGGTGCATGCGAGACGTCGTGATCGCAGCACCATGCCTGCACCCACGCCTGCACCCAGCCGGCGCGACCTGCCGGCCCCCGCTTCCGGCCTGCTCCGCGGCTTGGCGCGGGGATGCACCACGATGGGCTCATGATCGACGACACAGTCACCGCCGCACCGAGCCTGGACGTCGCGCACGTCCGAGCCGCGTTCCCGGCCCTGGCGCTCGGTGCGGCGCACTTCGACGGCCCGGGCGGATCGCAGGTGCCGCGGGTAGTGGCCGAAGCCGTGGGGGAGGCGATGCTGGCCGGCCTGGCCAACCGCGGAACGGTCACCGCGGCCGAGCGGCGGGCGGACGACGTCGTGCGGGGTGCGCGCGCGGCGGTCGCCGACCTGTTGGGGGCGCCCGAGCAGGGGGTGGTGTTCGGCCGGTCGATGACCCAGCTGACCTACGACCTGGCGCGCACCCTGGCCCGCACATGGGGCCCAGGCGACGAGGTGGTCGTGACCCGCCTGGACCACGACGCGAACATCCGCCCGTGGGTGCAGGCCGCGCAGGCGGCGGGAGCCAGCGTGCGATGGGCCGACTTCGACCCCAGCAGCGGCGAGCTGAGCGTCGAACAGGTCACGCAGGCGCTGAGTGAGCGCACCCGCTTGGTGGCGGTCACGGCGGCCTCGAACGTGCTCGGCACCCGCCCGGACGTCGCCGCCATCAGCGCCGCCGCGCACGCGGTGGGCGCCCTAGTGCACGTCGACGGGGTGCACCTGACCCCGCACGCGCCGGTGGACGTCACCGCCCTCGGGGCCGACTTCTTCGCCTGCTCGCCGTACAAGTTCTTCGGGCCGCACCTCGGCTGCCTCGTCGCCGACCCCGCGCTCCTGCAAGGGATCCACCCCGACAAGCTGCTGCCGTCGTCCGACGCGGTGCCCGAGCGCTTAGAGCTCGGCACCTTGCCCTATGAGCTGCTGGCCGGCACCACGGCCGCCGTCGACTTCATCGCCGATCTGGCGCCGGGCCAAGGCGCTCGGCGTGAGCGGGTGCTCACGTCGATGGCCGCCGTCGAGCGGCACGAGGAGCTGCTCGTCGAGCGGTTGCGCGACGAGCTCGCGGGTTTGCCGGCGGTGACGCTGCACGGCGCGCCGCGGCATCGGACGCCGACCCTGCTGTTCTCCGTGGCCGGCCACAGCCCGGCACGGGTGCACGAGCTGTTGGCCGCCCAGGGCGTGAACGCACCGGCGGGCAGCTTCTACGCGGTTGAGGCGGCGCGCTGGATGGGACTGGGCGACACCGGCGCGGTTCGTGCGGGCCTGGCGCCGTACACCGATGACGAGGACGTCGAGCGCTTGGTGGCCGGGGTGCGGAGCCTGGCCCGATGAGCAGCGGGGCTGGGCGTGCGGTGCTGGTCACTGGGGCGTCGCGAGGTATCGGTGCCGCGATCGCGCAGGCGTTCGCCGCGGCCGGCGACCGGGTGGCGGTGCACCACGCCCGCTCGGAGCGGGCCGGCGAGGCGGTGGCTGCCGGGCTGCCCGGCGGGGGGCATGTGGTCGTGCAGGCGGACCTGGCCGACGCCGGCCAGGTCCGCGCCTGCGTCGACACGGCCGCCGAGCGGCTCGGGGGCCTGGACGTCCTGGTCAACAACGCGGGGATCTTCGTGGCGCACCCGCCGCTGACGACGACGTACGAGCAGTGGCAGCAGGTGTGGGCCCAGACCCTGTCGGTGAACCTGGTGGGTGCCGCGAACGCCACGTTCTGCGCGCTGCCGCACCTGCTCACCCGCGGTGGCGGAGCCGTCGTCAACGTCTCGAGCCGGGGCGCCTTTCGCGGCGAGCCGGACTGCCCGGCGTACGGCGCCTCGAAGGCGGGGCTGAACGCCCTCGGTCAGTCGCTGGCCGTGGCGCTGGCGCCGCACGGGATCACGGTCGGCACGGTGGCGCCCGGGTTCGTGCAGACCGACATGGCTCGTGAGGTGCTCGACGGTCCCGGCGGGGACGGCGTACGCGCGCAGTCACCGTTCGGTCGGGTGGCGCGCCCGGACGAGGTGGCCTCAGCCGTGCTCTGGCTGGCCTCGCCCGGTGCGCGGTTCGCGAGCGGCACCATCATCGACGTGAACGGTGCGTCCTACCTGCGCAGCTGAGGACGGCGTCAGCTGCGCAGTGGTGGCGGACGACGTCGCCGCCCGCAGCTCGGCCGCGTCCAGCAGGGCGTCGACCCGGGCGGCCTCAGCCTGGTCGATGCGGATCCAGCGGACGAACAAGATGGCCAGCAGGGGCAGGTCGGCCGTCTCTGCGATGCCCCACAGCATGTCGGCGGCCAGCTGCTGGTCGCGCAAGGGGGAGGGCAGCCAGGCCGGGGCGGCAGCCAGGCGCACGCCTGCGTCGATCACGTGCGGCTGCAGCCGCAGCGCCAGCCCGGGGACCGCGTCGACCACCAGTTCGCCGAAGGCGAGCAGGAAGCCAAGCGCCAGGGAGGTGCTGGTGACAACGTCCGTCGCGCCGGCCAGCGGAAGCACACCGAGCAGCCCGACGAGGGGCAGTGTCACGACCGTCAGTGAGGTCAGCGCCGGTGTGGTGCGCACGATCCCGGCCAACGGCGTCAGCACGGTGACGAACAGCACGAGCACGACGCCTGGGCCGAGCAGCATGCTGGAGGCGGCTCGGTCGAGCAGCCGTGAGCCGGGCCAGCCCGGTCGCGCCTGGTGCAACAGCTCGACCGGTCGGCCCAGGGCGAGCAGCAGCGGCACGACGACGAGCAGCAGCGCGCACCGGGTCACGAAGGCCCACCGCAGCAACGGCGACCAGACACCGAGCGGCCCCAGTGCCAGAAGGGCCCACGAGCCGAGCCCTGGCCCGAGGAACCCCGCGGTGCGCCAGCGCGACCAGCTACCCCCCGCGCGACGCACCCGGTGCACGAGGGCGAGATAGGCCACGGCGAGCGTGAGGATGGTGGCCAGCCCCGCCACGTCCAGCTGCCAGGTGGTCAGGGCGGACAGGTAGGAGGGGGCGGGCACCAGAACATGGTGCGCCATGTCCCGCGGGCCGAGCCAGCGGGACGGCGGTTCAGCGGTACAGGACGTCGGGCAGCAGGGGGTCGGGTCCGGCAGGGTCGCGCAGGGCGAGCTCGGCCAGCCGGCCGGCGTTCGCCGGCGAGGCGAGTACAACCTCGTCGCACGTCACCA
>DAIETC010000103.1 GCA_027345905.1 Kineosporiaceae bacterium
CGAGACCCTCATCGAGGAGGCCATGCGGATCGCCGAGACCATGGTGGACGACGGCGTGAGCTCGGGCGCGCCGTCCGTCAGCGTCAGGTGACCCCGGATCTCGACAGGTCAGCGGCCGGCGCGGGAACCTGACTGACGTGCTGCGCACCGCCACCGCACTGCGGACCCTGGAACCGCGAGACCGCGACGCGGTGCTGGCGCTGTGCGAGCTGGACCCGGTCGCCTCCGTGATGCTCGCCGAGCAGGTGCAGCGACCGCTGCCGGCCCGGCTGGGGGGCGAGATCTGGGGCTTTTTCGAGCACGGTGAGCTCCGCTCGGCCTGCTGGGCGGGTGCCAACTTGATCCCCGTCAACGCCGGCGGCTCGGGCGCCATCGAGGCGTTCGCCAGCCGGGCGCGGCGCAAGGGCGGCGCTTACTCCTCGTTGTTCGGGCCGGCCGACGCCGTGCTCGGCATGTGGGAACGGCTGCAGGCCAGCGGTTGGCGTTCGCGGCAGGTCCGCGCCTGCCAGCCGCTGTACGCCATCGACCACCCCTCGGCGATTGCAGCAGACCCGCAGGTGCACCGGGCCGGCGCGGAGGACCTCGCCGCCGTGCTCCCGGCCTCGATCGCGATGTTCACCGAGGAGGTCGGCTACTCACCGGTGAGTGCCGACGGGGGCTGGTCGTACCGGCGGCGGGTCGCCGAGCTGCTGCGCGAGGGGCGCACGTTCGTGCGCCGTGGGGCGGACGGGCAAGTGATCTTCAAAGCCGATCTGGGCGCGCTGAGCGGGTCGGTGGCGCAGGTACACGGGGTCTGGGTCGACCCGCGTTTTCGTGGGCGTGGTGTCGCTGCCCCGGCCATGGCCGCCGTCGTCACGGCAACCTTGCGCGAGAACGCGCACGTGGTGTCCCTGTACGTCAACGACTACAACGCGCCAGCGGTGGCGGCGTACCGGCGGGTGGGCTTCGAGCAGGTGGGCACCTTCGCCACCGTTCTGTTCTAAAGCAGCCCGGGCATGCGCCGCCGTTCTGCTCCGGCGTGATCACCCCGCAGGACTGCCACCTGGCAGGTGGGTGCAGGCATGGGTGCAGGCATGGGTGCAGGCCAAGTGACGTGATCGCAGCAGTTTGGCTGCACCCACGGCTGCACCCACGGCGCCGGCGTTGGCACGAGGGCGGCGGAGGCAGGGGCGAGGGAGCAGGCGCGACGCGGATATCCTCACCGGACAGGCGCACCGGCTCCGGGCCGGGCGCCAGGCCCAAGAAGGAGCCAGCCGTGCTGCTACGCATGTCCACCCTGTTCCTGCGCACTCTGCGCGAGGACCCGGTGGACGCCGACGTGCCCAGCCACCGGCTCCTCGTGCGAGCCGGTTACATCCGTCGCGCCGCACCCGGGATCTACACCTGGCTGCCACTGGGCCTTCGGGTGCTGCGCGCCGTCGAGCGGATCGTGCGCGATGAGATGGACGCGGCTGGCGCACAGGAGCTGCTCTTCCCGGCGCTGTTGCCGCGCGAGCCCTACGACGCGTCGGGGCGCTGGGCCGAGTACGGCGAGAGCATTTTCCGGCTCAAGGACCGCAAGGGCGCCGACTACCTGCTCGGGCCCACCCACGAGGAGATGTTCACCCTGGCGGTGAAAGACCTGTACTCCTCGTACAAGGACCTGCCGCTGTCGATCTACCAGATCCAGAACAAGTACCGCGATGAGGCCCGCCCCCGCGCGGGAATTCTGCGCGGGCGCGAGTTCCTGATGAAGGACTCGTACTCCTTCGACCTGGACGACGCGGGCCTGCAGCGCTCGTACGACACCCACCGCGCGGCGTACGTGCGCATCTTCGACCGGCTCGGCCTGCAGTACGTGATCGTCGCCGCGATGTCCGGGGCCATGGGCGGCAGCGCCAGCGAGGAGTTCCTTGCACCTGCAGTGAACGGTGAGGACACGTACGTGCGGTGCTCCACCTGCGACTACGCGGCGAACGTCGAGGCGGTGCGGGTGCCGGCGCCGGGCGCGCTGGCCTGGGACGACGCCCCCGCCGCGCACGTCGAGGACACCCCCGACACCCCGACGATCGAGTCGCTGGTCGCGCTGCTCAACGACCAGCACCCACGCCAGGACCGCCCCTGGACCGCCGCGGACACGCTCAAGAACGTGGTGGTCGTCCTGCGCCACCCCGACGGACGACGTGAGCCCCTCGTGATCGGCGTGCCCGGTGACCGCGAGGTCGACGGCAAGCGGCTGGAGGCGCAGGTCGAGCCGGCGAGCGTCGAAGCGTTCACCGAGGCGGACTTCGCCGCGAACCCGTTGCTGGTCAAGGGTTACATCGGCCCGCAGGCCCTCGGCGCGGCGTCCGCATCGAAGCTGCGCTACCTCGTCGACCCCCGGGTGGCCGACGGGACGGCGTGGGTGACCGGCGCCAACGAGCCCGGCCACCACGTCCTCGGCCTGGTCGCCGGGCGTGACTTCACCGCCGACGGCACGATCGAGGCTGCGGAGGTCCGGGCCGGCGATGCCTGCCCGAGCTGCGGCGCAGCGCTCGAAAGCGCCCGTGGGATCGAGATGGGCCACATCTTCCAGCTCGGCCGCAAGTACGCAGATGCCCTGGGGCTCAAGGTGTTGGACGAGAACGGCAAGCGGATCACGGTCACGATGGGTTCGTACGGTATCGGCGTGTCGCGGGCGGTGGCCGCGATCGCCGAGTCCTGCCACGACGACCTCGGGCTGGTCTGGCCGCGCGCGGTCGCTCCGGCCGACGTGCACGTGGTGGCGGCGGGCAAGGACGAGCAAGTGCTCGCGGCCGCCGAGCAGCTCGCGTCCGACCTGGAGGCGGCCGGCATCGCCGTCCTGCTGGACGACCGGCCCAAGGTGTCACCCGGGGTGAAGTTCAAGGACTCCGAGCTGATCGGCGTGCCCACGATCGTGGTCGTCGGACGTGGGCTGGCTGAGGGTGTCGTCGAGGTCAAGGACCGCGCGAGCGGCCAGCGCCGCGATGTCGCGCTGGTCGACGGGGTGCCCACCCTGCTGGACCTGGTCCGCGGATGACCGGGACAACCGCCGGGTTTACCGGCTGGAACGCCACGGGTTGAGCTCCTTCGTCCACTGGTTCGACCTGCCGGCCGGCGCCGGAGCGACGACGTTGGCACTGCTGGTGCTGGCGGCCCTCGCTGCCGGCTGGGTCGACGCGGTCGCCGGGGGAGGCGGCCTGATCCAGCTGCCGGCACTGCTGCTGGGCCTTGGCCCGGCCAGCCCCGCCGTGCTCGCCCTGGGTACGAACAAGCTCGCGGGCATCTGCGGCACCCTCACGAGCGCGCTCACGTACAACAACCGGGTGCGTCCCGACCTGCGCACCGCGCTGCCGATGGCTGCCCTGGCCCTGGCCGGCGCGCTGGTCGGGGCCGGTATCGCCTCGACGCTCCCCTCGTCGGCGATCCCCCCGATCGTGCTGGTGGCCCTGGTGCTCGTTCTCGCGTACACGGTCGCCAGGCCACAGCTGGGGCGGCTGACTGCGCCCCGGCACACGGGAAAGCGCCATCATCTGACTGCGGGCGGTTTGGGTTTCTCGGTCGGCGTGTACGACGGAGCCGTCGGGCCGGGAACCGGCTCGTTCCTGCTCTTCGGGTTGGTCAGCCTGCTCGGGTACGGGTTTCTACAGGCCAGCGCCAAGGCGAAGATCGCGAACGTCGCGACGAACCTCGGGGCGCTGCTGGTGTTCGTCCCGCAGGGAGCCGTGTTCTGGAAGCTCGGACTGCTGATGGGCGCCGCCAACGTCTGCGGCGGCTACGTCGGGGCCCGGACGGCCGTCGCTCGCGGGGCCGGCTTCGTCCGCGTGCTGTTTGTCGCCGTGTCCGCGACTTTGGTGCTGCGCCTGGGTTACCAGGTCATCCGGCGTTGAGGCGCTCCGGCAGGCCCGGGAAGGCCTGCGGTGTCGCGCCCCAGCGGCGGGCCTGAACGGCGCAGGTCCCCAACCACCGGGCCGCCTGCGGTCGGCGCACCGGTGCGGCGGCCGCGACAAGGTCGGCGTAGGCCGCTGCCAGGGTCAGCTCGACATGTTCGGCCAGGTGGCGCGCTTCGGCGACGCTGCGCACTGCGAACGGCAGCAGGTACGCCGGTTCGCCGGGTGCCGGTGTCGTGCCAGCGGCCAGCAGCTCACCGGCCAGCAGGTCGCGCTGGGCGCCGTGTGCGGCGAGCTGTTCGCGGGCCGCGCGCCGATACGCCGGGCCCCCCTGGCCGCCGACCACCCCGTAGCCGTACACCGCCGCGTGCTCACCGGCCAGGGCGCGCTCCAGCGCCGCCAGCTCGCTGGGGGAGAACGGGACGGGCGCCCGCGAGAGGGCGCCAGAGCCCGGCGGTGTGCTGGGCGTCGTGGTCATGGCCGACGCCGGGACTGCAGGCCGGAGAGCAGGTCGACGTGCACCTGCAACGCGGCAGCGACGGACGCCAGGAGCCGCGCCGTGCTCGGACCGACCACCTGCAGGTCGCCCAACGCGGAGGCCTGGCCCACCCGTTCGGCGCCCAGCAGCGTCACCAGCGCCGTACGGGCGCTTACCGCAGGAACGGACGGGGGCGCCCCCTTCGTGTGGGTGGACCCGGGCGTGCCCGCAGCTGCAGTTGTGCCTGCGGCTTCGGGCGTGCGTGCAGCTGCGGACGTCGGCGCCGCCCGCCCAGCCTCGGGCGCGCGCAACGCCGCCGCGTGTGCTCGATGATCGGCCGCCACCAGCGCGAGCTCGCTGGACAGGTCAGGGCGCTGCCGGCGTACGGCGCTCACCAGTGCCAGCAGCCGCTGGGCCTGTGCCTCTGCACGGGCGCGCGCCAACTCGTCGGCGCCGGGCGCGGCCAGCGTGGGCGAGGGCGTGGGGCCCCCCTGCAAGCGCAGCCCGCACCCCGTCGTCCCGAACAGCAGGGCCACGGCGCCGAAGCCCAGGGCGCTGCGACGAGTGGGCTCACCACGGCCAGCGCCCGGTGGCCGCGGGGTTGTCGACACCTCGGAATCTTCGCACGGGGCCGATAGTGGCTAGGCTAAGTGGCGCCCGCGCGGCGTTCGCACGCGTGGGCTTGCAACGTCCAACCGCCCGTGCGAACGGCACCTACACCAGAACAGCGGCAAGGAGACAGCGATGGCAGATCCGCGCCACCGGTCTGCTCCGAGCGTGCGCGAGCAGCTCGACCCTGCCGTGCAGGCCCTGGGCCTGGTGCTGGAGGACGTCGAGGTGCTCAGGGCCGGCTCGCAGTCGGTGCTGCGCGTCGTGGTCGACCTGCCGCAGGACCAGCCCGGCTCGCTTTCGCTGGACCAGGTCGCCGAGGCCACCCATGCGATCAGTCACGTCCTCGACCGGGCCGACCCGATGGGCGAGTCCAGCTACACCCTTGAGGTCAGCTCGCCGGGGGTCGAGCGCCCGCTCACCGCGCCGCGGCACCTGCGCCGCAACATCGCTCGCCTTGTGCGGCTGACCTTGCGCGACGGCGAGAGCGTCACCGGGCGCATCGTCGCGGTCGACGAGGACGACGCGGTGCTCCTGCTCCTGCCCGGCGCCAAGAAGGGGATGGCTGCGACCCGGCAGCGGCAGATCGCGTGGGAGCAGATCGTCCAGGGCGTGGTGCAGGTCGAGTTCAACCCCCCGCAGGACCTCTCGGCGCAAGACCTCGGCCAGGACGCGGCCCCCGAACCGGACGACGGCGAGAGCTGACCCATGGACATCGACCTGGCCGCGCTGCGGATGCTCGAGCGGGAACGCGGCATCGCTTTGGGGGTGCTGATCCCGGCCATCGAGCAGGCGCTGCTCGTCGCGTACCACCACACTGCTGGCGCTGCGCCCAACGCGCGGGTCGAGCTCGACCGTTCCAGCGGGCACGTCTGCGTGTGGGCTCGCGAGCAGCTCGAGGACGGCCAGGTGCGCGAGTACGACGACACGCCGAGCGGTTTCGGGCGGATCGCGACGACCACCGCACGCCAGGTGATCCTGCAGCGGCTACGCGACGCCGAGGACGCCCGGGTGCTCGGGGAGTTCCAGGGCCGCGAGGGGGACATCGTCGCCGGCATCATTGCCCAGGGCCCCGACGCGCGGACGGTGCTGGTCGACCTCGGTACGGTCGAGGCAGCGCTGCCCGCGACCGAGCAGGTGCCGGGCGAGAAGTACGTCCACGGCGAGCGCCTGCGCTGCTACGTCATTGCAGTCCGCAAGGGTTTGCGTGGGCCCTCGATCCAGCTCTCGCGCACGCACCCCGGCCTGGTGCACAAGCTGTTCGCGCTGGAGGTCCCGGAGGTCGCCGACGGCAGTGTCGAGATCATGGCCCTGGCGCGCGAGGCCGGGCACCGCACCAAGATCGCCGTCCGGACGAACGTGGCCGGGCTCAACGCCAAGGGTGCCTGCATCGGGCCCATGGGCCAGCGGGTGCGTGCGGTGATGGCCGAACTGCATGGCGAGAAGGTCGACATCGTCGACTGGGACGATGACCCGGCCACCTTCGTGGCACACGCGCTGTCTCCGGCGCAGGTCTCGGGAGTGGTCGTGGTCGACCTGGCCGCCCGCTCGGCACGGGTGACCGTGCCGGACTACCAGCTATCGCTCGCGATCGGCAAGGAGGGGCAGAACGCCCGGCTGGCCGCCAAGCTGACCGGTTGGCGGATCGACATCCACCCCGACTCACCCGACTCGCCCGGCCCAGCCACGGACGCGTCGGCGTGAACGGGGGTTGGGGCCCCGAGGAAGCGGTAGACTGATGGCGACCGAGCGCCCGACGACCGGGCCCGCGGACGTGCCCGAAGTTGCCGGTGCCAAGCGCCGACAACCGCAGCGTACGTGTGTTGGGTGCCGCTGCCGTGGTGACCGGTCCGCTCTGCTGCGCATGGTGGCCCAGCAGGACGACGACGCTGTCGTCGTCCTGATTGACCACCGAAGGCGCATGCCGGGGCGCGGCCTGTGGCTGCATCCCGACGAGCAGTGCGCGCAGTTGGCGCAACGCCGGTCGGCGTTCGCCCGGGCCCTGCACGTTCGCGGCCCGGTTGACACCGGCCCGTTGTTCGCCGAGCTGCGGGCGCTGTTGCAGGACCAACGAGAGCTCCCTGACCCGACGTCCGGGCCGGGGCAACGCCCGCCTCCGCCAGCGATGGCATGGGGCGCGACCGACCGGAAGCGAGCAGAACGCTGATGAGCACTCCATGAGCACCCAGCGATGAACTACCCCCTGCACTAACGACGGTCCGCGCCTGCTCTGGCTCGGGCCCAGAGAAGGAGAGACGTGGCGAAGGTCCGGGTCTACGAGCTGGCCAAAGAGCTCGGTATCGAGAGCAAGGTCGTCATGACCAAGCTCCAGGAGATGGGCGAGTTCGTCCGCTCCGCGTCCTCGACGGTGGAAGCTCCCGTCGTTCGGCGCCTGCGCGAGGCAATGCCCGCGGCCACGCCGCCCCCAGTCGCCAGTCCCGCACCAGCCCCCGCACGGGGTGGCTCGTCTACAGCCACGCCAGCCGCGGCGGCTGCACCGGCTGCGACGTCGGGTGCCCCGGCGCAGGCCGGGACGAGCGGCGGCCCGGGCGGGACGCGGCCACCTGCACCGCAGTCCG
>DAIETC010000107.1 GCA_027345905.1 Kineosporiaceae bacterium
ACTGCTCGCACGTCGACCGGCTCGTCGTACCGTCGCACCATCACACACCTCCACGCTTGCGCACCGACTCAGGGAATGGTCGGTCTGCCAAGGGGGAAGGCGGGGCAGCCCGGGTGGGTCGGCCCGGACGACGGCTTCCCCACCGCCGTCCGGACCAACCGGTCACAAGACCTGCGGCGGGCCGGGGTCGAGGCGCCCCGCTGCAGGTCTCTCGGCGCCTGCGCAGGGCGGGTGCCGAGTAGTTCGAACACACGTTCGAACTACGAAAGAATGTACACCTGCCCACCGACAGTCCGTCAACCCTGGCCTGCGGCGACCTGGGGTCCCGTCGATTAACGACCTGGGGTCCCCTCGATTAAGGGGACGCCGAGGTGCGGGTCAGCTGCGGTACGCGTCTCGGCGGTGATCGATGTCTAGGACGTAAACGATGCCTTCCGTGCCGTCAATGCGATAGCGCACCCGGTACTCGCCACGGCGCGCCCGCCACTGACCAGTGAATGGTGCCCGCAGCGGCGCGCCTACCCGATGCGGGTTGTCCGCGAGCGGCCCGAACAGGAACTCGATGCATGCCGCAGCAACCGCTTCAGGAAGGTGCTCGGCAAGCCGACGAGCCGCCGTCCGGGTCACGACGACCCGCAAGCTCACTCAGCGCGCTTCGACGTGGGCAACAGCGCGCGTACTGCGGCTTCGTCCAGGACATCCCCCTGCTCGATCTCGCGCTCGGCGCTGGCGACGCGCGACTGTGCGTCAGGATCACGGAGCAGCTCGAGGGTGGCTTCCATCGACTCGAGGTCTTCGGCCGCGAGAAGGACGACGTAGGCACGGCCGTTCCGGGTGATCTGCACGCGTTCGTGCGTGGCAGCGACTTCCTCCGCGATCTGCGACAGGCGCGCCTTGACTTCCGAGAGCGGTAATGTGCTCATAGACTCGAATTATAGTCGATGCTGTACTGGGTCACCTACCAACCGTCCATCGCCGCCCTGCGGGGTGCCGAGCGAGACGCGACGGCGGGCAAGGTGCGTGTCCTCGCCCGACGGGAGAACTCATCGATGATCAGAGGGGCGGCGTTGAATGACACGTGATGAGTGCCTGCGCAGGATCACCGACGTCCTGGAGCGTGACGAGCGGGTACGGGCTGCGTGGCTGGCCGGAAGCCTGGGTCGCGGCGCCGGGGACGAGCTGAGCGATCTGGACCTCGTCGTGGTCGTAGCCGAGCCGGAACTGGCGGCGTTCGCAGACTCTTGGGTCGCCGCTGTCAGCGAGCAGGTTCCGGTCGTGCTCCACCAGCGATTGAACGCCGACCCCGTCATCGTGCTCAACCAGGTGTCGGAGGAGTGGATCCGGTTCGACCTCTCGGTCGTCTCGCCGGAGGGAGCCGTCACTCGCGACCCGGCCACCATGGTGAAATTGTTCGACCGCGACTGCGTGGAACGGACGTTGACCGGCCAGTCGCACCCGCTTCCACCGTCCGGGCCTCGGGTGGCCTCGCTCACGCAGGAGTTCATGCGTGTGCTGGGCCTGCTGCCTGTGGTCTTAGGGCGTAAGGAACTCGAGGTCGGAGCGTCAGGGTCTGGCCTGATCCGCACGATGCTGGTTCAGCTCATGCTCGAGGACGCATTCGTCCCCGATCGCCGCGGCGCGATGACGCTGCGGGAGGTGCTGCGTGAGGAGCATCTTCAGATCCTTCGTGGGCTCCCTCCCATTGACGCCACGATGGAGTCAATCGTGGCCGTGCACGTAGCCGTAGCGCGCGCGTTCCTGCCCCTTGCCAGACGGCTCATCGAGCAAACGGCGCAGGACTGGCCGACGTCCCTCGAGGAAGCCTTGCGCCGCCACCTGGACCGCACGCTCGATCTCCAGCTGAGTTGGTGACCATGATCGATGTGACGCTCGGGCGCGTTGAGTCGAGCGAACTACCGCAAGCTGCTGGTCGCCAGCGCGACGTCCAATCTGGGCGACGGCATCAGTTTCGTCGCCATCCCGCTGCTCGCAACGGCGCTGACCCGCGACCCTCAATTTCCCGCTGACGCCGACGGTCTCGGAGTTACCTATGCCACGGCTCAGCACCGCTGGGTGGCCGAGGCCATGGGCTCGAGTTCCTCGATCGTGCGGGTGCGGATGATGGGAGAGCGCAGCAGCCACAACAGCGACAGCGACCCGCCGACGGCCGCGACCACGAGCGTTGGCCCGACCCCGCACAGGTCGCCGCCCACCCCGCCCACCAAGGCGCCGACCGGGCGGATGCCGTAGTTGACCGACGAGAACGCACCGGAGACTCGGCTGCGCATGTCGTCGACGATCACGGCGGTCTGCAGGGCGTTCAGATTGACATCGAAAAGCATGATGCCGGCCCCGCTGAGCGCCTCGACACCGCCCAGAACCACCGCCTTCGCGGCGTCCGACCCCGTGCTCCCGGGCAGCGGCCGCACCGAGTCCGCGACCCGCTCGCCCGGAGCGTCGCGAGGTGAGCGAGGTCAGGTGCCACTACCGTGCGGCCATGGCCACCGACCCAGCGCAACACCCGGCGGTCATGCGGGTGCGGGCAGCGCTCGCCGATCTGGCAGTTGACACGCAGGTGCGCGTGCTCAGTGATACGGCGCGCACCGCCGCCGAGGCCGCCCACGCCCTGGGGGTCGAGGTGGGTCAGATCGCCAGTTCGCTCGTGTTCGTCACGGTCGCCGCGGCCAGCGACCCGGCCCGTGGACGACACGAGCGCGAACAACCCGGCGAACCGCTGCTGGTGCTGACCTCAGGGTCGCACCGCGTCGACGTCGCCAAGGTCGCGGCGCTGCTCGGCCTCGCCGGGCTCGATCGGGCCGACGCTCAAACAGTGCGGGACGCAACGGGGTTCGCGATCGGTGGCGTCGCGCCGGTCGGTCACCCGGCACCGCTGCGGACGCTGGTCGACGTCGCGCTGGCCAGGTACGACGTGGTGTGGGCCGCCGCGGGTCACCCGCACGCCGTCTTCACGACGACCTATGACGAACTGCTGCGCATCACCGGGGGCCAGCCCGCCGAGGTCGGCTGAACTGACTCCTAGGCTGCTCGGGTGGTGAAGAGCCCCAACGGCGGGCAGAAGTCGATGCCGCCGCTCGGGCTGAGCACAAGGGTCCGCCCGAAGTCAGACTTCTGCCCGCCGTTGCGGTGGCCTCACGTGCCGAGGGGTCGCAACTGACCGCAGCCAGACTCAGGCTGGCCCGTAGTCCGCCGCCAGGATCGCCTCGACCGTCTGGCGCTCGTCGAAGTTCTGCGAACCGGCGATCTGCGGCACGAAGCCGACGAGCACACCGTCGCGCATGATCTGCGCCTCAAGGCCCGCGGCACCGTCGACGTCCCACAGCGCCTCGCGCCCATCGCCGAGCGGAATCCGGATACCGAACCGGTACGCCGCAGGGCGGGCGACGCGGGCGATGATCCCCCGTTCGCTCAGGGCAGCGGCAACACGATCGGCCTCGTCTTGTCTCATGGCCCCATTGTGCAAGGCCAGCCTGGGCCAAGCCTGGGAGGCGACTACTGCTGCGAGGGGGCGAACAGCCCGAGGACGGCCAGCTGCATGGCAACGGCGGCGGGCGTGGCGTCGAACTGGTCGGCGAGGTCCTCAAGGGTGCAGCCGAACTGGACGCCCTCGCGCAGCTGGCTGACCTCTTCATCGCTCCAGCCCCGACGCGCAGACACCAGGCGAGCCGGCTCATCTGACACGACGTCATCCGCAATCGGCTCGGCAGACTCAGCGGCAGCAGTAACAGCGGGAGCAGTAACAGCGGCAGGTGACATCGGCGCCTTCGGGACGCGGTTGTGCTGGCCGCGCATGGCCTCGACCCGCAGGCCGGGGTCGTCGACCGCCCATACCTCGCCGGCCGCGGCGTCCAGTCGCGCGAGCGCCGCCAAGACGAGGGCCCGGTCGGTGGTGGGCCAGAACGGGGGCAAGGACTGGCGCAGGAAGCCGGCGTACCGCGCAGTCGCCAGGCGGGAGTCGAGCACCGCCACCACACCACGGTCGGACGCCGAGCGCACCAGCCGCCCGGAGCCCTGCGCCAGGCGCAGCGCCGCGTGCGTGGCGGCAACCGCCATGAACCCGTTGCCGCCGGTGTCGGCGACGGCCTGCGAGCGCGCGGCCATCAGCGGGTCGTCGGGGCGCGGAAAGGGGATCCGGTCGATGACGACCAGCTGGCAGGACGGCCCGGGGACGTCGACGCCCTGCCACAGCGACAGCGTCCCGAACAGGCAGGTGCGGGCATCACGGGCGAAGGCCCGCACCAGGGTCGCCGTCTGGTCCTCGCCCTGGCACAGGACGGGCAGGTCGAGGCGCTCGCGCATCGCCTCGGCTGCGGCCTGGGCCGCGCGCATCGAGGAGAACAGTCCCAGGGTCCGGCCACCGGCCGCGGTCACCAGGGCGGCCAGCTCGTCCGTCGTAGCCGGGGGCATGCCGTCGCGGCCCGGCGGCGCCAGGTGGCGTGCGACGTACAAGATCGCCTGCTTGGGGTAGTCGAAGGGGCTACCGACGTCCAGGCCCTGCCAGCTCGGGGCGTCCGGGCCGGACAGGCCCAGGGCGCGCGCCACGGCGTCGAAGGTGCCGCCGAGCTCGAGGGTGGCCGAGGTCAGCACGACGGTGCGGTCGGGATAGAGGCGTTCGCGCAGCAGGCCGGCGACGCTGACCGGCGCGACGCGCAGGACGTTGCCCCGGCGCTGCTCCTGCGCCACCCAGGCGACGTCAAGGGCGCCACTGGCCAGCAGCCGCTGGCTGACCTCGAACACCTCGTCGACGTCGGCGCGGGCCACCTGCCACGCCCCGTCGTTGCCCTGCGCGCGCTCGGGCTTCAGCTCGCTCTGCACGGCCCGCGCCGCGTCGCGCACGAGCGCCAAGGCGGCGCCCAGTCCTTGCGGCAGGCCGGTCAGCCGGCCGGGCGCCAGCACCTCGAGTGCGCCCTGGAGCACCCCCGCCGCCGCCTGCAGGTCGTCGGTCTTCGCCATCACCGTCGCTCGCCGCGCCGCGCGCTCGACCATCGCCGCGGTCAGCTCGCCGGTGACCGCCGAGGTCACCCGGTCGACCAGCTCGTGCCCCTCGTCGATAACGACCAGGTCGTGCTCAGGCAGGATCTGACGGCCCTCGAAGCTGTCGATGGCCAGCAGGGCGTGGTTGGTGACGACGATGTCGGCCTGGCGCGCCGAGGTTCGCGCCTGCTCGACGAAGCACTCGCCGACCAGCGGGCAACGGCCGCCGAGGCACTCGTGCGCCGACACCGACACCTGGCGCCACGCCCGCTCGCTCACCCCGGGGACCAGCTCGTCGCGGTCGCCGGACTCGGTCTGTTCGGCCCACTCGCGCAACCGCACCACCTCCTCGCCGAGCCGGCTGGCCGCCTGTGCCTGCCCGGCCGAGCCCCGGGTGATCGACGCGGCGGCGAACAGCGCGTCGTCGTCGTCCGGCGGAAAGCCGCCCACCAGCTTGTGCCGGCACACGTAGTTGCGCCGGCCCTTGACCAGCCCATAGCGCGGACGCCGGCCCAGCAGCGGCGTGAGCGCGTCCACCACGCGCGGCAGATCTCGGTCCACGACCTGCGCCTGCAACGCCAGGGTCGCGGTGGCGATGACGACGGGCTTGCCGGACTCGACCGCGTACGCCACGGCGGGCACGAGGTAGGCCACCGACTTACCGGTTCCGGTGCCCGCCTGCACAAGCAGGTGCTCGCCGGACTGCACGGCCTGCGCGAGCGCCTGGGCCATCTGCACCTGCCCCGGCCGCTGGCTACCACCGATCCCCGCGACGGCAGCCGCGAGCAGCTCGCTCAGCGGTGGCTGCGTGGACGGTGGCGTGGACGGCGGCACGGGCTCGAGGCTATCCGGCCCGCCGCCGTCCAGCAGGCTCGCTGTGGACGACGACGCTGCAGCGCCGGATTGGGGCAACTACGCATCGCCGGCGATGCGTAGTTGCCCCAATGTCCCGCATCCGTTGCCCCCCGACCGGATCCGCACGGCGCCCGGTTCACACGGCGCCCGGTTCACACGGCGAACGGCGCCAGCTCGCCGGCCAGGGGCGCCAGCACCTTGGCCCGCAGGTGGGTTCCAGCGGCGACATGCTCTTCCGTGAGCACCTCGCCGTCGGCGTGCACCCGGCTGACCAGGTCACCGCGGCGATAGGGCAGCAGCACGTCGACCTCGACCTCGGGCCGCGGCAACAGCTCGGCGACCCGCTCGCGCAGCACGTCCAGGCCGGCGCCGGTGCGCGCAGAGACCACGACAGCGTTACGTTCGCGCGCGCACAGCCGCGCGATGACCTCCGGGTCAGCGGCGTCGGCCTTGTTGATGACGACGAGCTCGGGAAGCTGGTGGGCATCGACGTCCGCCAGCACCTGACGGACGGCGGCGATCTGGCCCTCCGGATCGGGGTGCGAGCCGTCGACCACGTGCACCAGCAGGTGACACTGGCCGAACTCCTCCAGCGTGGACCGGAAGGCCTCGACCAGCTGGTGCGGCAGGTGGCGCACGAAACCGACCGTGTCGGTGAGCGTGAAACCGCGCCCGTCGGCGGTCTGCGCCTTGCGCACCGTGGGGTCCAAGGTGGCGAACAGCGCGTCCTCGACCAGCACGCCGGCGCCGGTGAGGCGGTTCAGGATGCTGGACTTGCCGGCGTTGGTGTAACCGGCGATCGCCACGCTGGGCACCTGGTGGCGACGCCGGTCGCTGCGACCGACGTCTCGCGCGGTCTTCATCGCAGAAATCTCCCGGCGCAGCCGGGCCACGCGGGTACGGATCCGCCGCCGGTCGAGCTCGATCTTGGTTTCACCGGGTCCGCGGGAGCCGATACCGGCGCCTGCGGCGACCCGTCCACCGGCCTGGCGAGACATCGACTCACCCCAGCCGCGCAGGCGCGGCAGGAGGTACTCCAGCTGCGCCAGCTCGACCTGGGCCTTGCCCTCTCGGCTCTTGGCGTGCTGGGCGAAGATGTCGAGGATCAAGGCGGTGCGGTCGATGACCTTCACCTTGACGATGTCCTCGAGCGAGCGACGCTGCGACGGCGAGAGCTCGCCGTCGCAGATCACCGTGTCGGCGCCGGTCTCGACGACGACGTCGCGCAGCTCGCGCGCCTTGCCTGAGCCGAGGAACGTGCCCGGGTCCGGCCGCTCCCGGCGCTGGAGGATGCCGTCGAGCACGCTCGAGCCGGCGGTGTGGGCCAGCGCGGCCAGCTCGCGCATCGAGTTCTCGGCGTCCCGCAGGTCGCCTTCGGTCCACACTCCCGCGAGAACTACCCGCTCCAGCCGCAGCTGGCGGTACTCGACCTCGGTGACGTCCTCGAGCTCAGTCGAAAGGCCTGCGACACGGCGCAGTGCATGACGGTCGGCGAGGTCCAGCTGCTCGCCGTCGTATGTTCCCTGCTCGTAACTGGCCGCCTTCTCAAAACTGGCCGCCTGCTCGTCACTGGCCGCCTGTTCGTAGGTGGCGTCGATCGCACGCTGGGGGACGACGTTGTTCATGTGCCTCCAAGGTCCGGTCCGCGACGCTGCGTGCGCACCACGCTGCCGCGGTCCAACGTGACAGGTCAACGGCCGCTGGGTCCAGCCGATTCCGCGCCGGGTGTGAGCGGCGTAACAACTGCGCCCATTGTCGGACCGCGGATGACCCCCTACGGTGCATCTGTTCCGGTTGTCCGCCTCGCGCGAGGGAGAACTTCATGGACCTGCCAGCCGGGGTCAATCTTGGCGGGGACCTCGACGACGAGGTCGCGGCGCTGGCCGAGGAGGTCCTCACGCCGCAGGCGGTTCAGTTCTTGGCGGACCTGCACCGGCGCTTCGACGAGCGCCGACGCGAGCTGCTCGCGGTCCGCGAAGAGCGCAGCCGAGCACTGGACGAGGGCGGCACGCTGGACTTCCTGCCCGAGACCGCCGCGATCCGCGAGGACCCCACCTGGCGGGTGGCCGACCCCGCGCCCGGACTGGTCGACCGTCGCGTCGAGATCACCGGCCCGACCGACCAGAAGATGACGGTCAACGCGCTCAACAGCGGAGCGAAGGTGTGGCTGGCCGACTTCGAGGACGCCAACACCCCTTTGCTGGTCAACATGCTGTCCGGTCAGCGCAACCTGCGCCGGGCGATCACCCGCAGCATCGACTTCGAGTCCGGCGCCAAGGCCTACGCGCTGGGCGAGGACGTCGCGACCATCGTGGTGCGCCCCCGCGGGTGGCATCTGCCGGAGAAGCACCTGGTCGTCGACGGCCGACCCATGTCCGGCGCACTGTTCGACTTCGGGCTGTACCTGTTCCACTGCGGCCGGTTGCAGGTGGACGCCGGTAGCGGACCGTACTTCTACCTGCCCAAGATGGAGAGCCATCTGGAGGCCCGGCTGTGGAACGAGGTGTTCGTGGCGGCCCAGGAGGCGGCAGGCCTGGAGCGGGGCACGATCCGCGCGACCGCTCTGATCGAGACCTACCCGGCCGCTTTCGAGATGGAGGAGATCCTCTACGAGCTGCGTGAGCACAGCGCCGGCCTGAACGCCGGGCGCTGGGACTACCTGTTCAGCGTGATCAAGAAGTTCCGCACCCGCGGCCGGGACTTCCTGCTGCCGGACCGCAACGCGGTCACCATGACCGCACCGTTCATGCGCGCCTACACCGAGCTGCTGGTGCGCACCTGCCACAAACGCGGCGCGCACGCGATCGGGGGGATGGCGGCCTTCATCCCCAACCGCCGCGACCCGCAGGCGAACCAGATCGCGCTGGAGAAGGTGCGGGCGGACAAGACCCGAGAGGCGGGCGACGGCTTCGACGGCTCCTGGGTGGCCCATCCCGACCTGGTGCCGGTGTGCCGCGAGGTCTTCGACACCGTGCTGGGGCAGCGGCCCAACCAGCTGGACCGGCTGCGCGAGGACGTGCAGGTCAGCGCCGAACAGCTGCTCGACGTCCGTTCCACCCCCGGGCAGATCACGCTGGAGGGGCTGCGCAACAACGTGAGCGTCGGCCTGCAGTACCTGCAGGCCTGGCTCGGCGGGTCGGGCGCCGTGGCCATCTTCGGCCTGATGGAGGACGCCGCCACCGCGGAGATCTCCCGTTCGCAGGTGTGGCAGTGGCAGACTCTGCGCGTCGAGCTCACCTCGGGACAGATCGTCACCAAGGAGCTCGTCGAGCAGGTGATCGATGAGGAG
>DAIETC010000029.1 GCA_027345905.1 Kineosporiaceae bacterium
CCGTCGCGCAGGTCGATCAGCCAGTGCCCCGTGTGCAGGACGCCGCTGTGCCCGCGCATCTGTCGCCACCGCGCGCTCGCCTCGGCCGCGTCAACGGGTTTGCCGTGCACCTCACCGTCCAGCTCGAGGACCGAGTCGCACCCGAGCACCAGCGGATCGGCGGGCACGCCGCGGGGGGCGTCGGCGGCACTTAGCCGGGCACTCACGGCCTCTGCCTTGGCCCGGGCGAGCACCAGTGACACCTGGTCAGGCGTGAGCGGACCGTACAACCCTTGTGCTGCAACGAGAGTTGCCGCCTCGTCGACACCTGACACGAGCACGTAAGGGTCGACTCCGGCCCGCTGCAGGGTACGGAGCCGGGCCGGGCTAGCCGACCCCAGGACGAGCATGGCCGAACCCACTAGCGAGGCTCTGCCAGTAGGGACTCCTGCAGGACGTCGAGGCCGACCGACCCCAGGTCGAGGGCCCGCCGGTGAAACGCGCTGAGCGAGTACGCGTCCCCTTCGCGCTCGCGTACCTGCTCGCGAACGGACAGCCACAGCCGCTCACCGATCTTGTACGACGGTGCCTGACCGGGCCAGCCCAGGTAGCGGTCGAGCTCGAAGCGCCGCATCCCCTCGGACAACGTGGTGTGGGACGTGAAGTACTGCCACGCCTTCTCGTACGTCCACGGGCCACCGCCCACCTGCGCTGGTGCCGGCAGCTCGCAGTGCACCCCGATGTCGATGACGACCCGCGCCGCGCGCATGGACTGCATCATCAGCATGCCCAGCCGGTCGCCGGGGTCGTCGAGAAAGCCCAGGTCCGCCATCAGCCGCTCGGCGTACAGCGCCCATCCCTCACCGTGGCCGCTGACCCAGCAGCCCAGGCGCCGCCACCGGTTGAGCAGCTCGGCGCGGTAGACCGTCTGGGCGACCTGCAGGTGATGGCCGGGAACACCTTCGTGGTAGACGGTCGACAGCTCACCCCAGGTGTGGAACGTCTCGTCGCCCTCGGGCACCGACCACCACATCCGGCCGGGCCGGGTGAAATCCTCGCTGGGCCCGGTGTAGTAGATGCCACCGGTGTGGGTCGGCGCGATCCGGCACTCCAACCGGCGGATCGGCGCCGGGACGTCGAAGTGCTTGTCCGTCAGCTCGTGCAGCGACTCGTCGGACTTGCGCTGCATCCACTGTTGCAGCGCCTGCGTCCCGTGCAGGATGCGCCGCGGGTCGGCGTCCAGCACCTCGACCGCCTCGGCGACGCTCGCGCCTGGCTTGATCTGCTCGGCCGTCCTGGCCATCTGAGCGGCGATACGGTCGGTCTCGTCCAGGCCCCACGCGTACGTCTCCGCCAGGTCGATGCGCGCGCCCAGGAAGTGGCGGGAGAACAGCGCGTACCGCTGCGCCCCGACCGGGTCGTGGTCGCGCGCGAGCGGCAGCAGCTCGTCGACGAGCAGCTGGTGCAACGCCCCGTACGCCGATGCCGCGCTGGCCGCCCCACGGGCCAGATCTTCCTGAAGTGACTGGGGGACAGCGCTCTTGGCGTCCAATGCGTCCTGGGTGAACCTCTCGAAGAACGAGTCGGCGCCAGCGAGGCCGTGCGCCTGCTCGGCCACCGCCCGCAGCTGGCGGGCGGGCGGCACGCGCCCGGACGCGGCACGCTCGCGCAGCGCTTCGGCGTACCGGTCGAGCGCATCCGGCATGGCACGCAGCCGCGCTGAGACGTTCGCCCAGTCCTCCGCGGTGTCCGTGGCCATGAGGTCGAAGACGTCCCGAAGCGACTGCGCCGGGCTGGCCAGGTTGTTCAGCTGGCCCGTCGACTCACCGGCCTCGAACAGCTCGACCTGCAGCCCGAGCCGCTCGTTCATGGCGGCGACCGTCACGCGGTCAACGTCGTCGACCGGCACCGCCGCAGCCACCCGCCGCAGGGCGCCCCGCGCGAGCTGGACCCGTTCGGCGACCGCCGCGGGCGAATGGTCGGTCAGCAGGTGGTCGTAGCCCCGCACGCCGGCGGTCGTGGCCTCGACGGGGTCGAGCGCCATGCTGGCGTCGAAGTAGGAGTCGGCGATGTCGTCGACCTCGGTGCGCGCTCGGGTGGGCGGTTCGCCGACGCTGGACAAATCGGTCTCGGTGCGCATCGTCCGACCTTAGCGACCCCGCACGGCGGCGGGCACGCGCTTTCGTGTCGGTGGCCCATGATGTCCCTCGTGAGCGACGCGGTGCGGCAGTCACCCGCCCGCGGTGCGCTGTCGGTTCGGCTCTCGCCGTACGTGGTTTTCGTCGGGACCTCGGTGCTGTGCTTCCTGCGGCTTCCCTCCGCGGCCCGCCAGACGCTGTGGGCCGAGGACGGCACCCGGTTCACCAGCGACGCAGTCAACGCCGGTGCACGCGCGGTGTTCGATCCCTTCGGCGGCTACCTGCACGTGGTGTCGCGGCTGCTGGCCTGGTTTACGACCTCGCTCGTCTCCTTCCCGCGGTACGCCCTCGTCCTGAACGCCCTGGCGTGTCTGGTCACCGGTGTGTTCGCGGCCGTCGTCTTCTCGGCTTCGGCTTTCGCTATCCGCTCGCCCTGGCTGCGTGCCTGGCTCGCCGTGCTGACGGTCCTGCTGCCAGTCGTCGGCCAGGAGGTCGTGGGCAGTGTCGCCAACCTGCACTGGTTCTTCCTGTGGGGTGCGTTCTGGGTGCTGCTGAACCGGCCGGCCAGCCGAGGCGGCGCCGTGGCGGCGACCGGCTTCTTGCTGGCGGCGACGCTGAGCGAGATCCAGACCGCGTTGCTGCTGCCCGTGGCCGTGCTCGTGGGGGTGCGAGCCGTGCGCCGGGGGGAGGGCGTGCCGGCCAGGTTGGTGGCCTTCGGCCTGGGCTTGAGCGCACAGCTGGTGGCGACCCTGGCAGTCCCGCGGGTGAACCACCGGGCGTGGGTGGGCGTCGTGAACCTGGCGCAGGATGCGGCGCGGCAGGTGCTCATGCCCTTGTGGAGCGGCAACGAGCTGGTGCTGCGGTCCTGGCTGAGTGGGGGCGGCTGGTGGCCCGCTGTCGCGTGCGGGCTGCCCGTGCTGTTCGCCGGTGGGTACCTCGCGGCTCGAGCCGGGCGCGCCAGCCGGCTGCTCGCCGCTGCGCTGCTCCTGCTGGCCCTGGTCGCGTTCACGACGGCCGTGAGCCTGAACGCCACCCGCGAAGTTGCCCTCGCCAAGGGCGGATCCGTCAGCCAAGAGGTCTTCCTCTCGCGGTACGGCGTGGTGCCCCAGCTCGCGCTGCTCGCCGTCGTGGCGCTCGCCGCCCAGGTGGCCCTGGACCGTCGCGACCGCGTGGTCGCCGCGGCGTCCGGGGTCCTGCTGGTGGCCCTGCTCGTTCCCGGTCTGCTGAGCTTTCACGTCCCGACCAACCGGCGGGACCCGGCGAACGACTGGCCGAGCCAGAGCGCCAGCGCTGCCCGGACCTGCCGTGCGGACGGCGCGCCGAGCGTGGCGTTGCAGGTCAGCCCGGACCGCCGCTGGAAGCTGACGGTCCCTTGCCGGCGGGTCGTGACCACCCACGGGTGGACGATGTGGCCCGGGCATGGATGATGACCCCTTCGGATATGGCGACCCCACGGAGATGACATGGATCCGGTCCTGACCCTGCAGGCCGAGCTGGCGCGCGCGCGAGCCGAAGCGGCAAAGTGGGAGCGGGCCTACCGGGCGTTGCACGACCAGCCGGCCGTTCGGGCGATGCTGGCGGCCCGTCGCACCGGCGTCCAGCTGCTGCACAAGGTGGCGTCGGCGAAGCGTGCCGCGCCCGCGCCGGCGGCCGGTTCTGGCGGTGCGAAGGGTTCTGGCGGTGCGAAGGGGGTGGCGACGGCGCCCTTCGGCGTCCCGTTCCGGGCGCCCGCCGGCACCAGCTCGACGATCGTCGCGCGACTCGACCCGGCGATCGGCGAACGCCGGTTCCAGGCGTTCGACGCGGTGCTGCGGCTGTTCCCCACCGGGCGCGTGGTCGACCTCGGCACCGGGCACGGGCTGCTCGCCAGACGCGCGGCCGACGCCGGCTGGCAGGTCACTGCGGTCGACGCGCGCACCGAGCGGTTCCCGAGCGACGAGCGCATCACCTGGGTTCACCAGGACATCCGCGAACACGACCTCAGCGGTTACGACCTGATCTTGTGCCTCGGCCTGTTCTACCACCTGACCCTGGCCGACCAGCTGGACCTGCTGCGCCGGGCTGCGGGCAAGCCGCTGCTGATCGACACCCACGTCGACGTCGGCATCCAGTACCCCGACGACCGGTTGGGGGACAGCGGCGAGCAGGACGGGTACCGCGGCCGGTTGTACGGCGAGCACCTGGAGTCACCGCTCGCATCCTGGGTGAACGAGGCGTCGTTCTGGCCGGACCTGGACTCCTTCTACCGGATGCTCGCCGACCACGGCTACCCGGTCACGCTGGCCCTGGAGCCGTGGTACCAGCCCGAGCGGACGTTCTTCCTGGCCCTGCCGCAGCCCAGCTAAGGCTCGGCGCGGGGCGTAGCCGGCGCGCCGGGTCGGACCAGCCGCCTCGGCGCCGCGCCGCCACAGGAGCGGGCCCGCCCGGGCGCGCCGACAGGACAAGCACCAGGGCCGCCAGCTCCTGCGGGCTCGGGTTGCCGCGCACCGCCCACGAGGGTTGCGTCGCGCTCACAGCGGCATGTTCCCGTGCTTCTTGGCCGGCAGTACCTCGTGCTTGGCCCGCAGCGCCCGCAGCGCCCGGACGACGTGGGCGCGGGTCGTCGAGGGCGCGATCACGGCGTCGACGTACCCGCGCTCGGCGGCGATGTACGGGTTTGCCAGGGTCTGCTCGTACTCGGCGATGTACTGCGCCCGGGCGGCGTCGACGTCCCCACCGGCCTTCGCCACGGCCGCCAGCTCGGTGCGGTACAAGATGCCCACCGCGCCCTGGGCGCCCATGACCGCGATCTGCGCGGTCGGCCAGGCCAGGTTGATGTCGGCGCCCAGATGCTTGGACCCCATGACGTCGTACGCGCCTCCGTAGGCCTTGCGGGTGATGATGGTGACCTTGGGCACCGTGGCCTCGGCGTAGGCGTAGATGAGCTTGGCGCCGCGGCGGATGATGCCGTTCCACTCCTGGTCGGTGCCGGGTAGGAAGCCGGGCACGTCGACCAGGGTCAGCACCGGGACGTTGAACGCGTCGCAGGTACGCACGAACCGGGCCGCCTTCTCGCTGGCGTCGATGTCGAGCGTGCCGGCCAGGTGTAACGGCTGGTTGGCGACGACACCGACCGGGCGCCCCTCGACCCGGCCGAAGCCGACCAGGATGTTCGGCGCGAACAGCTGCTGGACCTCCAGGAAGTCGCCGTCGTCCAGCAGGTGCCCGATCACCGTGTGCATGTCGTACGGCTGGTTCGGGGAGTCGGGGATGAAGGCGTCCAGCTCCGGGTCGGGGGCGTCCAGGTCGGCCGGGCCCACGTCGTACGACGGCGGCTCGTCGACGTTGTTGCTGGGCAGGTAGGACAGCAGGGCCTTGACGTACTCGATGGCGTCGTCCTCGTCGGTGGCCAGGTAGTGGGCGTTGCCGCTGCGGCTGTTGTGGCTGCGCGCGCCGCCGAGCTCTTCCATGCCGACGTCCTCGCCGGTGACCGTCTTGATGACGTCGGGGCCGGTGATGAACATGTGCGAGGTCTGGTCGACCATCACCGTGAAGTCGGTGATGGCCGGGGAGTACACGGCCCCGCCGGCGCATGGCCCCATGATCAGCGAGATCTGCGGGATCACCCCGGACGCGTGCACGTTGCGGCGGAAGATCTCGGCGTACAGGGCGAGCGCGACGACCCCTTCCTGGATGCGCGCGCCGCCGGAGTCGTTGATGCCGATGACCGGGCAGCCGGTCTTCATCGCCAGGTCCATCACCTTGACGATCTTCTCGCCGAAGACCTCGCCGAGGCTGCCCCCGAACACGGTGAAGTCCTGGGCGAAGACGCACACCGGGCGCCCGTCGACGGTGCCGTAGCCGATCACCACGCCGTCGCCGTACGGGCGGTTCGCCTCGTTGCCGAAGTTGCGCGAACGGTGCCGGGCCAGAGCGTCGAGCTCGGTGAAGCTGCCTTCGTCGAGCAGGGCGTCCAACCGCTCACGCGCGGTCTTCTTGCCCCGCGAGTGCTGCTTCTCGACCGCCCGCGCCGACCCGGCATGCACCGCCTCGTCCATCCGTGCCTGCAGCTCGCTCAGCCGCCCGGCCGTGGTGTGCAGGTCGGGGGAGCGGGGGGCTGCGTCGTCGGGCACGGCCGCAGCCTAGCGAGCGCGGCGGGTAGCCTCGCCCGGTGCGCGATGGCTCACCGTGGGTCGACCTGCAACGTCCGCCGCTGCGGGCGCTCGTGCTGCGCCGGGCGCTGCTGGGCGCGCCCGGGCCGTGGACGTCGCTGGACGTCGTGGCCAGCACCGGTTCGACTAACGACGACCTCGCCGCGCGTGCCGCAACCGGCAGCGCCGGGGACGGCGCGCTGCTGGCCGCCGACCACCAGGTCGCCGGCCGCGGACGGCGCGAGCGCACCTGGACGGCGCCGCCGCGCTCGTCCCTGGCGGTGTCGCTGCTGGTCGTGCCGCACGACGTGCCGCAGGCGCGCTGGTCCTGGCTGCCGCTGCTGGTCGGTGTCGCGCTCGTGCAGGCGTTGAGCCCGGTGACGCAGGTGCGGGTGGCGCTGAAGTGGCCCAACGACGTGCTCGCCGCCGCGGACGATGCGGACCGCGCTGGCGCCGGCTCGCGTGGCGGCGAGGGCTGGCGCAAGGTGGCCGGGGTGCTCGCGCAGGTGGTGAGCACCCCCCATGGCCCGGGGGTCGTCGTGGGGGTGGGGCTGAACGTCACCCAGCGCGCGGACGAGCTGGCGGTGCCGACGGCCACGTCGCTGGCGCTCGCACGGTCCGCGACCACCGACCGTGACCTGCTGTTGCGCGCGGCCCTGCGCTCGACCGGCTCGTGGTTGCAGGGCTGGCGTGCGCACGCCGGTGACCCGGTGGCGAGCGGGTTGGGGGCCGCGTACCGCCAGGCCTGCCGCACCCTGGGTCGCGAGGTCCGGGTGCACCTTCCGGGCGGCACCCAGCTGTGCGGCGCGGCGACCGGCGTGGACGACGACGGCCGGATGGTCGTGACGCCCACCGACGGGGGGCCAGCGCGCGCGCTTGCCGCCGGGGACGTCGTCCACGTGCGTTGATCGGGTCGCCGCGGGGGCAGCCTGTAACGTGCGACGCGTGCAGCCCAGCCCGGACGACGACGCCGCGCTGACGCGGTACGGCGACGTGCGCGTCGTGCGTCACGGCGCGCATGTCGCCGAGATCGTGCTCGACCGGCCGGACGCGTTGAACGCGGTGTCGACTGCCTTCGCACGCGACCTGCTGGCGGCAACACGTGCTGTCGATGCCGACGCCGCGGT
Source organism: Kineosporiaceae bacterium (assembly GCA_027345905.1). Classification (GTDB taxonomy): domain Bacteria; phylum Actinomycetota; class Actinomycetes; order Actinomycetales; family Angustibacteraceae; genus DAIETC01. Next base: position 7,375 of record DAIETC010000029.1, read on the forward strand.
GCGCGCCGTCGTCCTGAGCAGTGCCGTCGAGCGGGCGTTCTGCGTCGGCGCGGACCTGAAGGAGCGCAGCGGGTTCACCGACGAGGACCTGCGGGCGCAGCGCCCGGTGACCCGGGCGGCCTACCGCAGCGTGCTCGACCTGGCGGTCCCGGCCATCGCCGCAGTGCACGGGTTCGCGCTCGGCGGCGGGTTCGAGCTGGCGCTGGCCTGCGACCTGGTGGTGGCCGACGAGAGCGCCGTGCTGGGGCTGCCCGAGGTGAGCGTCGGGGTGATCCCCGGCGGCGGCGGCACCCAGCTGCTGACCCGCAGGGTCGGCTGGTCACGCGCCGCTGACGTGATCTTCACCGGGCGGCGTCTGGATGCGGCGAACGCGCTGGCGCTGGGCCTGGTAGACCGGGTGGTCCCCGCCGGCACGGCCCGCGAGCAGGCCCTGGCCCTGGCCGGCTCGATCGCCGAGAACTCCCCGGTGGCGTTGCGCCAGGCCAAGGCAGCCATGCGCCAGGGCCTGGACACCGCCCTGTCGGCCGGTTTGGACATCGAGGACCAGGCCTGGAACGTCGTCGCCTTCTCGCCGGACCGGGCCGAAGGCGTCCGCGCGTTCGCGCAGCGACGCCGTCCCAGCTGGCCAGATGACAAAACTGTCCTTCGACCTGACTCGTAGTAGTGCTGCCCTGCGCTCGGTCAGCGGCTTACCATGCAGCCATGACGCGCGTGCTGCTGGCCGAGGACGACACTGCTATCGCTGAGCCGCTGGCGCGTGCCCTGCGCCGGGAGGGCTACGAGGTACAGGTCCACGGGGACGGCGCCAGCGCGCTGGCCGGCGCCCAGGACGGCATCGACCTGGTCGTCCTCGACCTGGGCTTGCCCAGCATGGACGGGCTGGACGTGTGCCGCGAGCTGCGCGCGCGCGGCAACGCCGTCCCGGTGCTGGTGCTCACGGCGCGCGCCGACGAGGTCGACACCGTTGTCGGCCTGGACGCCGGAGCCGACGACTACGTCACCAAGCCGTTCCGCTTGGCCGAGCTGCTCGCCCGGGCCCGGGCGCTGCTGCGCCGCGGGGGCCCCGAGCCCACCGCCACCGGGCGGGTGCGGATCGACGTGGACGCGCGCCAGGCCTTCCTGGACGACCAGGTCGTGCAGCTGACCGCCAAGGAGTTCGACCTGCTGCGGCTGCTGGTGCGCGAGTCCGGGCGCGTCGTCCCGCGCGAGCAGATCATGCGCGAGGTGTGGGACGCCGACTGGTACGGCTCGACCAAGACGCTCGACATGCACATCTCCTGGCTGCGCCGCAAGCTGGGTGACGACGCGGGGCAACCGCAGTTCATCTCCACCGTGCGTGGCGTCGGGTTTCGTTTCGAGCGTGACGCCTGAGGAGGTCGGTACGCGCCCGGCTGCTGCATTCCTCACTGTTGGTGGTGGCCGTCGCGGTGCTCCTGGTGGGACTGCCGGTGCTCCTGGTCGGCGCCGTGGTCGTGCGCCAGCAGGCGGTCGGTGACCTGCACGAACGGGCCGAGGCCATCCTCATCGTGGTCCAGGCCCGTCAGGCGGAAGGCGTCCCTATCAACGCCGGGCAGGTCCGGGCGGTCCTGAACACCGGGCCGGACGGCGAGCGGATGCACGCCCGGATCCAGGTCGCCGGCGGAGCTTTGATCCGCGTCGGCCCTATGCCGAGCGGCGACACCTTCTCAGCGAGCAGCTCGGGTGCCGGGGTCTTCGTGCGCGTGCAGGTGCCGCGTTCGGCGGTGGACGCGAGCGTCTTCGAGCTGGTGCTCGTCGTCATCGCGTTCAGTGTCGTGGCCTTCGGCGTGGCGATCGCCCTGGCCCTGATGCAGGCGCGCCGGCTGACGGCTCCGCTCGCTGCGCTAGCCGAGAACGCGGACCGCATCGGCCTTGGTCAGTCCCGGCTGCTCCCGGTGGCGAGCGGTGTGGCAGAGATCGACCGGGTCGCGGCCGGGCTCGAGCGCAGTGCCGAGTCCATGGCCACCGCCCTTGCGGCGGAACGCGACTTCGCCACCGACGCGAGCCACCAGCTGCGGACGCCGCTGACCGCCTTGTCGATGCGGCTGGAGGAGATCTCGGCGACCGACCAGCTCGACCTGGTGCGTGAGGAGGCCCGGATCGCCCGCGGCCAGGTCGAGCGGCTCACCGAGGTGGTCGACGGACTGCTGGTGCGCGCGCGCAGCACCCGGAGACGAGCGATGTCCGACATCGACCTGGACGCGGTCCTCGTCCAGCAGGTCGAGGAGTGGGCCCCGGCGTTTCGTTCCGCGGGGCGCCGACTGGTGCTGCGCTCGCGCAGCGGGATGCGGGTCATGGCCACACCCGGTGCGCTGTCCCAGGTGGTGGCGACGTTGATCGAGAACAGCCTGAAGCATGGGGCGGGCACAGCCAGCATCACCGCTCGGCGCTCGGGCCGCTCGCTGGTGCTGGAGGTCAGCGACCAGGGCCCCGGGGTTCCGGCCGAGCTCGGTGCCCGGGTGTTCGAACGCACGGTAAGCAGCAGCGGGAGCACCGGTCTTGGCCTGGCGCTGGCCCGCGACCTGGCCGAGGCCGACGGGGGGCGCCTGGAGCTGGTGCGCAACCACCCGCCGGTCTTCGCCCTGTTCCTCAACGTGGCGCAGTCGACCACGCACGCTGCTGGCCAGGTGTAGCGGGCTCAGGTGTAGCGGGCTCAGCGCAGCGGACTGAGCCCGACCTCGGATTCGGCTGGCGCCAGCCCCTCCTGGGCCAGCTCGGTGTTGAAGACGAAGCGGCGGTAGGCCCAGAACCGGAACAGGGTGCCGAGCACCAAGCCGATCCCGTTCGCAGAGATGTTGTCCGCCAACGCGGTTCGCAGGTCGAGCACGTAGTGGCTGAAGGCCAGGCAGCTCAGCGCGATCGCCAGACCGGCGGCGTTGAACACGAAGAACAGGACCAGCTCACGTTGCGCCGACGCCCGGCGCCGGTGCCGGAAGGTCCACAACCGGTTGCCCAGCCAGGCCACGATGGTCGCGGCGATCGTCGAGACGACCTTTGCCGACAGCGGTTTGGCCTCCAGCGCCCCCCCGCCGCCGAACCCGAACCGCAGCAGGTTGAACACGGCGACGTCCACGACGAACGCCACGGCGCCGACCAGGCCGAACTTCACCATCTCGCGCACCAGCACGTCCAGTGCCGAACGCAGCCGCTCGAACAGGCGGGCGGCGCTCGAGATCATGACTGCCAGGCTAACGGCATGCCAGGCACGGCGCCGCGCTGACTAGGCTGACGAGGTGACGTCAGCGGCGCCGGTGCGCCACCCCGGTGGGTTCCCGCTCGTCGGGGTCGTGGGCGCCGGCCAGTTGGCGCGGATGATGCAGGCCCCTGCTACGGCGCTCAGCCTGGGCCTTCGGGTGCTCAGCGAGCAGTCCGACGACAGTGCCGCGCTGGTCGTGCCGCAGGCTCCGGCCGGCTCGCATGCCGACCTGGACGCCCTGCTCGCCCTGGCCCGCGACTGCGACGTGGTGACCTTCGACCACGAGCAGGTTCCCCCCGAGCACCTGCGCGTGCTCGAGCAGGCGGGGACCGTCATCCGGCCCAGCGCCTCGGCCCTGCTGCACGCCCAGGACAAGGCGGTGATGCGCGCCCGGCTGACCCAGCTCGGGGTGCCGTGCCCGCGCTGGGCGCTGGTGCAAGACGCCGCCGCCCTTGCGAGCTTCGCTCAGGAGGTGGGCTGGCCGGTGGTGCTCAAGACGCCACGCGGCGGGTACGACGGCAAGGGCGTCCGCGTGGTGCACGAGCCGCAGGAGGCGAGCGACTGGTTGGACCGGTTGCGCGCCGGCGAGCAGCTGCTGGCCGAGCAGCTGATGGCGTTCGAGCGCGAGCTGGCGGTGCTGGTGGCGCGCAGCCCCAGCGGGCAGGCCGCGAGCTGGCCCGTGGTGCAGACCGTGCAGACCGGCGGGTTGTGCACGGAGGTGATCGCTCCTGCGCCCGGGCTGCGCCCGGACCTGGCCGCCGAGGCCACGGCCGTGGCTCTGGACATCGCCGGCGCCCTGGACGTGGTGGGGGTGCTGGCGGTCGAGCTGTTCGAGACGGCGGACGGGTTCGTCGTCAACGAGCTCGCCATGCGGCCGCACAACAGCGGGCACTGGACCATCGAGGGCTCGGTCACCAGCCAGTTCGAGCAGCACCTGCGGGCCGTCCTCGACCTGCCGCTCGGCGAGACGCGCTCACGCTCGCGCTGGACCGTCATGGCCAACGTGCTCGGCGGGGACTACCCGGACCTGTACGCGAGCTACCCGCACGTGCTCGCCCACGACCCCGGCGCCAAGGTGCACCTGTACGGCAAGGTCGTACGCCCCGGCCGCAAGATCGGTCACGTCACGGTGAGCGGCGACGACCTGCCGCAGCTGCGCCGGCGCGCTCGGCACGCCGCCGACTACATCCAGGGAGTGGTCACCGAATGAGCCCGTCACCGTTTGTCGGCGTCGTCATGGGCAGCGACTCGGACTGGCCGGTGCTGCAGGCCGCCAGCTCGGCGTTGGCCGAGTTCGACATCGAGCACGAGGTGGACGTCGTCTCCGCACACCGGATGCCGCACGAGATGATCCGCTACGGTTCGGACGCCGCGGGCCGGGGTCTGCGGGTGCTGATCGCCGGCGCTGGTGGGGCTGCGCACCTGCCGGGGATGCTGGCCGCGGTCACGCCCCTGCCCGTGATCGGCGTCCCGGTGCCTCTAGAACGCCTGGATGGGCTCGACTCGCTGCTCTCGATCGTGCAGATGCCTGCCGGCGTGCCGGTGGCGACGGTGTCGATCGGGGGGGCGCGCAACGCCGGGCTGCTGGCGGTGCGGATCCTGGCGACCGGCACCGACGACCTGGCGCAGCGGCTGCGCGAGCAGCTGACCGCCTTCCAGGGCGACCTCAAC
>DAIETC010000147.1 GCA_027345905.1 Kineosporiaceae bacterium
GTCGAGGTGCCGATCACGTTCGTCGAGCGTGAGCGCGGCAGCAGCAAGATGAGTGGCGCCATCGTGCGCGAGTCGCTGTGGCGGGTTTCGCTGTGGGGCGTTGCCCACCGCAGCGCTCAGGCGCGCGACGTCGTACGTCGGCGCCGTCGTCCGGTCGCGGCCCGATGAGCCGGGGCACCGGCCGCCTTCGGCGCCGGTTCACCCTGCTGCTACTGCTCGCGCTGCTCGTGGTGCCGACCTTGGATATCGCGATCATCATCGGCGTCGGTCAGCTGATCGGGGGCTGGCCCACCCTGGCGCTGCTGGTGCTCGAGTCCGCCCTCGGCGCGGTGCTCGTGCGCCGTGAAGGAGCCCGCGCCTGGCGCGAGCTGGCCCGTGCGCTGTCCTCGCGGCGGATGCCCGCTGGTGAGCTCTCGGACGCCGCGCTCGTCCTGGTGGGCGGCACCTTGTTGCTCACGCCCGGGTTCCTGACCGACCTGGTCGGCTTCTTCTTCGTTCTCCCCTTCACCCGGCCGTTGGCTCGCCGGGCACTGCTGCGGGTGATCCAGCGACAGGTGCCGCTTGTCAGGCGCCCGACGAACGGGACGTCGGGGCCTACCGGCTGGCGTTAGGCGCTGCGTTTGACCTTGCGCGGCAGTTGGGCGGCCCGCAGCAGCGCGAGCCGTTCATCGAGCAGGATCTCCAGGTCGGCGACGGTGCGCCGCTCCAGGAGCATGTCCCAGTGCGTGCGAGCCGGCTTGACGGCCTTGGGCAGCGGACGCTCGCCGTCCATCAGCAGCGCCTCGGCGCCGCACTTGCACTCCCACAGTGCCGGGACGTCGGCCTCGACCGAGAAGGGCACCTTGGTGATGTGGCCCTGCGGGCAGTGGTATTCGGCGACCCGGCGGGCGGCGGGCTCGACGCCCTCGTCGCTCTCCAGGCTCTGGGCACCCAGGCGGGTGCCGCGCAGGCTCTTGTCGCTCACCAGCGACCTCCTTGGCAGTGACGTCGTGCAGTCACCAGGGGAACGCGGGGGAGCGGGGCAGTGTTCCGCCGCCGGTGTGGAGAGTGCGTGAAGAAGGCGCCGCACGAGCTAGACGACGGCGGGCAGGTCGTTCCCGGCGTCCAGGATGCCCTGGCGCACGTCGACTCGGCGCAAGATGACGGCGCCGAGGGCGAAGAACACCACCAACGCCAAGATCGCCGGACGGTAGGAGCCGGTCAGCTGGTGGACCAGGCCGAACAGCAAGGTGCCGAACCAGCTGGTTCCGCGCTCGCACGCCTGGTAGAGGCTGAAGTACTCCGCTTCGCGCCCGCGCGGCACCAGCTGGCTGTACAGGGAACGGGACAGGGCCTGGCTGCCGCCGAGCACGATGCCGATGAGCACCGCAAGCGCCAGCCAGAGCCCGAAGCGCCCGGCCGGCAGGAAGAAGCCGATGGCCACGACCAACGTCCACAGCAGCAGGCTGTACAGGACGACGGCACGGGCGCCGTACCTGGCGGCCAGGCGCCCGAAGAGCAGCGCGCCCGCGAAGGCGACCACCTGCACGAGCAGGATGGTGACGATCAGCTGGCTGGTGCTGAAACCGAGCTGGTCGGCGCCGTAGATGCTGGACACACCGATGACAGTCTGGATGCCGTCGTTGAAGAACAGGTAGGCGAGCAGGAACAGCATGGTGTTGCGGTAGCCACGCAGGTGCCGCATGGTGCTGGCCAGCTGCCCGAAGGCCTCGCCGACCAGCGAACCGTGCACGGGGGCCAGGTTGACGGGGGGCCGGTTGCGCAGGCCGAGGTAGGGGACCAGGGTGAAGGCCGCCCACCACACGCCGGCGCTGAGCAGGCACAGGCGCACGGCCTCGCTCTGGCTCAGGCCCAGTGCCTCGTGGGCGGTGACAAGCGCCAGGTTGATGGCGAGCAGGATGAACCCGCCGAGGTAGCCCAACGCCCAGCCGCGGCTGGACACCCGGTCGCGCTCGTCCGGGGTGGCGATCTGGCACAGCAGCGCGTCGTAGACGACCAGCGAAGCGGCCAGGCACAGGTTGGCGGCGATCAGCAGCGCGACTCCCAGCTGCCAGTTGTCGCCCTGGACGAACCACAGGGCGCTGGCCGCCAGTGCACCGAGCCAACCGAACCCGGCGAGCATCGACTTCTGCCGCGGCGAGCGGTCGGCGACCGCGCCGACCAGGGGTAGCAACAGTGCGGACAGGATCGTCGAGAAGGTGGCCGCGTAGAACACCAGCGACCCGGGGCTGACCG
>DAIETC010000153.1 GCA_027345905.1 Kineosporiaceae bacterium
CTGCTTCAGCAGCGCTGGTTCCGCTCCCGAACGACCTACGACCTCTCCTCGTGACGCTGGCCCGTCAGCGCCGACCAAGGCCGCTTCGCAGACTTGGGGACGCGGCGACCTATCTGGTCCTCGTCACCGCAGCGGTCCTCACGCTGGCCCCGTTTGCCCTGAGCGTGATGACGGCATTGAAGTCCCCGGGTCAGTTCGCGGCCGAGCCGGTGCTGAACCTCCCGCGGCCGGTCACCGGGAGCAACTTCGCCGCGCTGTTCAGCGGTGAGTACGACTTCGTCTCGCCGATCGTCGTCACCGTCCAGGTGGTCGCCGTCATCCTGGCAGGGCAGCTCATCTTCTCGGTGCTGGCGGCATACGCGTTCGCGCGGCTGGAGTTCCCCGGCCGGGACGCGCTCTTCTGGGTCTACCTTGCGACCCTGATGGTCCCCCAGATCGTCACCATCATCCCGCTGTACGCGATGTTTGCTGCTGCAGGACTGCGCAACACGTTCTGGGGGCTGGTCTTGCCGCAGGTGTTCGGCTCGCCGTACGCGATCTTCTTGCTACGCGAGTACTTTCGGGGAATCCCCGAGGACCTGTTGAGCGCTGCCCGTCTGGACGGGTGCGGCACCCTGCAGATTCTGCGCTATGTGGTCGTCCCCGTGAGCCGACCCATCCTGGCGACCCTCACGATCATCACCATCGTCAGTCACTGGAACAACTTCTTGTGGCCTCTCGTCATCACCAGCGGCCCCACCTGGCAGACACTGACCTTGGCGACTGCCAACCTGCAGTCGCAGTACAACGGCAACTGGACGTTGGTCATGGCCGCCACCACAGTCGCCATCACCCCGCTCATTGTGCTATTTCTCGCATTCCAACGTCACGTGGTGCGTTCGATCACCATCACGGGATTCAAGTGAACAAGAAGGGGTTCGGATGAGATCTCGAAGCTTGGTGATGGCCGCGCTTGCGCTCGCGGTGGGCCTGGCCGCCTGCTCGCCGTCCGCGAGCAACCAGTCCGGTCAGAACGCCGCGGGGAAGACAACGGTCACGGTGCGCTTGTGGGACGACCAGGTCGCCAAGGCATATCAGGCCTCCTTCGCCGCCTTCACGAAGGCAAACCCCGACATCAACGTCAAGATCAACCTGGTGCCCTTCGCGGACTACTTCACCAAGCTGCCCCTCGACGTCTCCAGCGGCGTGATGGACGACATCTTCTGGGTGAACTCGTCCCCGTTCGGTGCCTTGGCGGACAGTGGGGCGTTGCTCAACATCGATCCGGCCCTGCCGGACGAGAAGGCCGGCTGGGTCAAGGCGGCGGTCGAGCAGTACACGCGCAAGGGCGTGCTGTGGGGCGTCCCTGCCCTGACCGACGGCCGCTCGGTCGTGTACTACAACAAGGGGCTGGTGGGGGCGGCCGGCGTCGACCCGGCCACGCTGGCCTGGAACCCGAGCGGCGCGGGCGACACATTTCTACCGGCCGCCAAGAAGCTAACCAAGGACTCCGCGGGCAAGACCGCGGACCAGCCGGGCTTCAACGCCAGCCAAGTCGACCAGTACGGGTTCAACGCCGCAAACGACCTGGGCGCGATCTACTACAACTTCATCGGGTCCAACGGTGGCGCCTTCCAAGCACCCGACGGCAGCTTCGTGTTTGCCCAGCCCAAGAGCGAGCAGGCGATCAAGTACGTCGTCGACCTGATCAACAAGTACCACGTGGCGCCGTCTGCGGCCGACACCAATGACAACGGAGACTTCAGCCGCGACAAGTTCTTGCAGGGAAAGATGGCGCTGTTCGAGTCCGGCACCTACAACCTGAAGAACGTCTTTGACGGCGCCAAGTTCGCCTGGGGAATCGCCCCCATGCCAAAGGGCCCGGCCGGGCGGGTGAGCGTCGTCAACAGCATCATCGCCGCCGGCAACGCGAAGACCGCCCACAAGGAGGCCACCATCAAGGTGCTGAGGTGGTTGGGATCGGCGCAGGGCGCGTCCTTCCTCGGCCAGTCCGGTGCGGCGCTGCCCGCGGTAACCTCCGCCCAGACGGCGTACTACCAGTTCTGGGACAAGGCGCACGTGGACATGACCCAGTTCGGTCAGGCCAGCGGGACCGGGACGATCCCCGCGCCCTTCGGCCCCAAGTTCGGCGATGCGAACAACGCCTACAACCCGATCTTCAAGGAGATCTTCGCCGGACGTACGCCGGTCGCGGTGGGGCTGGCGAAGGCGCAGGCCGCAGCCAACCAGGCCATCAAGTAGCCGCCGGACCGAGGTAGCCCTCGAGCAGCTCGCGGGCGACCGTCGCGGAGTCCACCAAGGGGTGCACCGTGAACGCCCGCAGGGCGCCCGCCCGCCAGCCGCTCGACTCGGGCGGGTGGCGGGCGGCCTCGAGGGTGGCCACCTCGACCGCGTGCACGGCGCTGACCAGGCCGAGCTGGTGCTCGTCGAAGGGCGCCTGCGGGCGGGGCTGCACGCCCGAAGCGTCCACCCGCGTGGGCACCTCCACGATGGCATCCGCAGGCAGCTGGGGCAGGGCCAGCTGGGGGAGTGCCAGCTGGGGGAGTGCCGGCTGCAGGCCAGCGCCGTTGCGCACGCCGAGGATCAGCTCGGCCGGTTCGTCGGTGACCAGCGCGCGCATGGCGGCCAGCGCGCCCTGCTCGTAACCACCGCCCGCCAAGTCGGCGGCGTCACGCTCGGCCTGGGCGTCGCGTGCCTCGGCCAGGTAGCCGCGCTCCCGGGACAGTCGCGCGTCCTGCCAGAGCGCCAGCGGGTTGGCGGCCACGGCCAGCTGCGGGTACAGCTCGCGCTGCTGGTCGGCGATCACCTCGCCGCGGGTGCGCCCGGCCGAGGTCATCGCCGCCAGTGACTCCCGGGTGAAGTAGTAGTAGTAGAGGTACTCGTTGGGCACGGCGCCCAGCAGCCGCAGCAGGTCGGCGCCGAACAGCCGGCCCTCCTCGAAGCCGTCCAGTGCCGCGTCGTCGGCCAGCAAGCCCGGCAGCAGGTCGGCCCCGTCGACGATCGCCGAGCGCAGCCAGCCCAGGTGGTTCAGGCCCGCGTAGCCGGGCACCAGCGCGGCCGGGTCGGCGTGCAGCGCCCCGGCCACCCGGCGTACGAGACCGGTCGGGGAGTCGCAGATCCCCACCACCCGGTCACCGAGCACCGCCTGCATCGCGGCCGTGACCATCCCCACCGGGTTGGTGAAGTTCAGCACCCACGCGGACGGCGCCAGCGCGGCCACGCGTTCGGCGATCCGGCCGGCGACCGGCAGGGTGCGCAACGCGTACGCGATCCCACCCGGCCCGGTCGTCTCCTGCCCGAGGACGCCAAGGCCCAGCGCCACTCGCTCGTCGTGCACCCGCCCCGCCGTCCCGCCGACCCTCACCGCCGAGAACACGACGTCCGCGTCGCGTACCGCGTCGTCCAGGTCGGCGGCCAGGCGCACCCGCGGGCCCGGACCGAGCTGGTGCAGCACCCGGGCGATCGCCGCAAGACGCAACGGGTCCTCGTCGTGCAGGACGACCTCGCCCACCAGCCGCGCCGGATCGCCCGCCAGGGCCCGGTAGACCAGCGGCACCCGAAAGCCGCCGCCGCCTAGGATGGTGAGTCGCACGGCCCGATCCTCTCGCGTGAACGGAGCCAGCGTGACCCCCAGCCCGCTGACCCGCTTCGACCCCCTGTCGTCGGTGCGCAGTGACGGCGGGGGGTTCGACCTGCTGCTGTCGGGAACGGTGTTCTTCGACCTGATCTTCACCGGTCTGCCCCGGCTGCCGCAGGGCGGCACCGAGGTGTGGTCCGAAGGCATGGGCTCGTGCCCGGGCGGCGTCGCCAACGTCGCGATCGCCGCCAGCCGTCTGGGCCTGCGCACGTCGGTCGCGGCCGCTTTCGGCGACGACTCCTATGGCGACTTCTGCTGGGAGACGCTGGCCGAGCAGGAGGGCGTCGACCTGTCGCACTCGCGACGCTACGACGGGTGGCACTCCCCGGTCACCGTGTCCATGTCCGTCGAGCGCGACCGCTCGATGCTCACCCACGGGCACCCGCCGCCGCAGTCCGCGAGCGAGATGATCGGGACGCCGCCGCAGGCCCGCGCCGCCTTCGTCAGCCTCGACTGCCACATGCAGGACTGGGCCCGCCAGGCCCAGGCGGGCGGCACGAAGCTGTTCGCCGACACCGGCTGGGACCCCACGGGAGCATGGTCGTCCGAGCTGCTGTCCCAGCTGGAGCTGTGCCACGCGTTCTTGCCCAACGCGCCCGAGGCCATGGCCTACACCCGCACGGACGACCCGTGGGCGGCGCTGTACGCGATCGCCGACCACGTCCCGATCGCTGTCGTGACGGCCGGCGCTCACGGGGCCCTGGCGGTCGACTCGCTCACCGGCGAGGAGGAGTGGGTCCCGGCGCTGCCGGTGACGGCCGTCGACCCGACCGGCGCCGGTGACGTGTTCGCGGCCGCGTTCATCACCGGGACGCTGGCCAAGTGGTCCCTCGCGGACCGGCTGGGCTTCGCCAACCTGGCGGCGTCCCTGGCGGTGCAGCACGTGGGCGGCTCGCTCGCCGCCCCCGGATGGGGCGACATCGCCGACTGGTGGCACCAGGCGCAGGAGCGGACGACGGGAGGCAACGCCCAGTGGCTGCGCCGTTACGCATTCCTGGCCGAGCTCGTGCGCGAGGTCCCCGCGCAGGCCGTGCGCCGCACGACCGCGACGATCGCCCGCCGCTCGGACGTGCGGTGAGCGGCGCGCTCGCCAGCTCGCGGA
>DAIETC010000268.1 GCA_027345905.1 Kineosporiaceae bacterium
CGCGCTGGCTTCCGCCGGAGCCGAGAGCTGAGAGTGAGACAGATATGACCGCCACTGCCACCGAGAACCCCACCGAGCCCGTCGCGGGCGCCGTGGGACGCGTCGCCCGAGTCACCGGCCCGGTCGTCGACATCGAGTTCCCGGCCGACTCCATGCCCGAGATCTACAACGCTCTCGAGATCGACTTCGAGCTCGCCGGCCAGCCGCGCACCCTGGTGCTCGAGGTCGCCCAGCACATCGGTGACAACCTGGTGCGCGCCATCGCGATGAAGCCCACCGACGGTCTGGTGCGCGGGGCCCAGGTGCGCGACACCGGCGCCGGGATCAGCGTGCCGGTCGGCGACGTGACCAAGGGCCACGTCTTCAGCGTCACGGGCGACTGCCTGAACCTCAAGCCCGGCGAGACCCTCGAGGTCACCGAGCGCTGGCCGATCCACCGCAAGGCCCCCGCCTTCGACCAGCTCGAGGCCAAGACCGAGATGTTCCAGACCGGCATCAAGGTCATCGACCTGATGACCCCGTACGTGCAGGGCGGCAAGATCGGCCTGTTCGGCGGTGCCGGTGTCGGCAAGACCGTGCTGATCCAGGAGATGATCGCCCGCGTCGCGCGTGACCACAACGGCGTGTCCGTCTTCGCCGGTGTGGGGGAGCGCACCCGCGAGGGCAACGACCTGATCGCCGAGATGACCGAGACCGACGTCATCGGTCAGACCGCCCTGGTCTTCGGCCAGATGGACGAGCCGCCGGGCACCCGGCTGCGGGTGGCCCTGTCGGCGCTGACGATGGCCGAGTACTTCCGGGACGTGCAGAACCAGGACGTGCTGCTGTTCATCGACAACATCTTCCGGTTCACCCAGGCCGGCTCGGAGGTCTCGACCTTGCTCGGCCGGATGCCCTCCGCGGTGGGCTACCAGCCCACCCTGGCCGACGAGATGGGCGTGCTGCAGGAGCGAATCACCTCCACCCGCGGGCACTCGATCACCTCCATGCAGGCGATCTACGTGCCGGCCGACGACTACACCGACCCCGCTCCGGCCACGACGTTCGCCCACCTGGACGCGACGACCGAGCTCTCGCGGGACATCGCCTCGCTGGGCATCTACCCGGCCGTCGACCCCCTCACGTCGACCTCGCGCATCCTGGACCCGCGCTACATCTCCCAGGAGCACTACGACACGGCGGTCCGGGTCAAGGCGATCCTGCAGCGCAACAAGGAGCTGCAGGACATCATCGCCATCCTCGGCGTCGACGAACTGTCCGAAGAGGACAAGACCCTCGTCTCGCGCGCGCGCCGGATCCAGCGCTTCCTGTCCCAAAACACCTACGTCGCCAAGCAGTTCACCGGTATCGAAGGCTCGACCGTCCCGCTGGACGAGACGGTCGAGGCGTTCACCAAGATCGCCGACGGCGACTACGACCACGTCGCCGAGCAGGCCTTCTTCATGTGCGGCGGCCTGGAGGACGTCGAGCGCAACTGGGACCGGATCCAGAAGTCCCTCTAGCCCCCTCTTGCTCGGCCGCCCGTCCTCACCTCGGCCACTGGGGCACCCTGCGGCCGCCCGCCCGGCCACTGGGGCACCCTGCGGCCTGCTCAAGGCCACTGGGGCACCCTGCGGCCGTCGTCCGGGCTAGTAGACGGACCCAGGGTGGGTCGAGTTGCTGCCTGGCCGCGGTGCTGGCGAGGTCCGTGCGGGCGCTGCCCCCCCGCGGCGGTACGGCGGCCCTGAGCGAACCTTGTATCCTGCAGGCACACACCGCTGCGCCGTGTCGGCGAAGGCACCAACGACCTCGGAGGACCACCGTGACGCTGCAGGTCGAGCTGGTGAGCGCTGACCGCATGGTCTGGAGCGGGCAGGCCTCCCAGGTGATCGCCCGGACGACGGACGGGGAGATCGGCATCCTCACCGGGCACGCCCCGCTGCTGGGGGTACTGGTCGACGGCGAGGTGCGGATCGCCGGGGACAGCGGGCCGGTGTCGGCAACGGTCGACGGTGGCTTCTTGTCCGTCGACCACGACCGGGTGACGATCGTTGCCGAGACGGCGCGCGTCGGCGCCGAACGCGACAACTGACCCAGCGGCCCGCGGATGAGCGACCTCGTCGTCCCCCTCGAGGTGCTCGCTGCGCTCGCCCTGCTCCTCGCGGTCCTGGTGGCCGCCTTCGTGGCACGTCGCCGGTTCCTCAGCCGAAGCATCGGCACCTTCGACTGCTCGCTGCGCACCAGTGGGCAGCGGATGGGCCAGGGCTGGGTGCTGGGACTGGCCCGCTACGAGGCCGACCGGATCGAGTGGTTCCGCGTCTTCGACCTGTCCATGCGACCACGTCGGGTGCTGCCCCGAGCCGACCTGCAGGTGAAGGATCGTCGCTATCCCAACGGCCCCGAGGCATTCTCGCTGATGGCCGGCTTTCTCGTGGTCCGTTGCGAGTACCACCGCGCCACGCTCGAGCTGGCCATGAGCGAGCAGGCCTACACCGGCTTCGCCTCGTGGCTGGAGTCCGCCCCGCCGGGCCAGAACGTCTCGGTGGCCTGAACGTCTCGGTGGCTTAAACGCGCGCGAGGCGCGATGACGAGCGCCGCCGGGCCCGACCGCGGGTGAGGTTCCAGGCCCGGCTAGCTCTCGGGCTGCGGTGGCGTTTCGCGTCCCCCGCCGGGCACCCATAGAACGTCGCCGCCGCGCTGGTGGTTGGCGAACCGGGCAAGAACGAACAGCAGGTCCGACAACCGGTTCAGGTAGCGCGCGGTGAGTGGGTTCACCCCCCCGTCGTCCTGCGTGCCGTAGACCTGGATCGCCGCCCAGGTGGCCCGCTCGGCCCGCCGACTGATGGTGCGCGCCACATGCAGATACGCACTGCCTGGCGTACCACCGGGCAGTACGAACGAGCGCAACGTCGCGAGCGGCTCGCCGAACCGGTCGCACGCCAGCTCGAGCTCGTCGATCCAGCGGGCCTGTACCCGCAACGGTGGGTGGGCGTACGTCGGGGCCAACGGGGTGCACAGGTCGGCTCCGACGTCGAACAGGTCGTTCTGCACCCGGGTGAGCACCGCGGTGACCTCGCCGGGCAGCTCGCCACAGGCCACGGCGACGCCGATGGCGCTGTTGGCCTCATCGACCTCGGCGTACGCGACCAGGCGGGCATCGGTCTTGGCGGTGCGGGACATATCGCCCAGGGCGGTGGTGCCGTCGTCGCCGGTGCGGGTGTAGATGCGCGAGAGGACGACCATGGCGCCAACAGTAGCCTTGCCGCTCGTGGACAGGTTTCGGGTGCTGGGCGGAGCTCGCCTGGCCGGTGAGGTGGCGGTCGTCGGCGCCAAGAACAGCGCCCTGAAACTGATGGCGGCCGCGTTGCTCGCCGTGGGCGAGACGACCTTGACCAACGTGCCGGACATCGTGGACGTCACGATCATGGCCGAGCTGCTGCGCCGGCTCGGCTGCACGGTGCAACAGGACGTCGCGGCCGGCACGGTGCGCCTGAGCGTGCCCGAGCAGCTCGGGCACCGCGCCGACTACGAGCTGGTGCGCGCCATGCGCGCCTCGATCAGCGTGCTGGGCCCCCTGGTCGCCCGCTGCGGCCTGGCCGACGTCGCGGTTCCCGGCGGGGACGCGATCGGCTCTCGGGGGTTGGACCTGCACGCCGCCGGCCTGACCCGGCTGGGCGCCAAGGTGCACATCGACCACGGGTACCTGGTGGCGCAGGCCCCTGACGGCCTGGTCGGGGCGCCGATCGCCTTGGAGTTCCCCTCGGTGGGAGCCACCGAGAACATCCTGATGGCCGCGGTCTTGGCTCGCGGCACGACGATCCTGGACAACGCGGCTCGTGAGCCTGAGATCGTCGACCTGGCGCAGCTGCTGCAGGCCATGGGTGGCCACGTCGAAGGCGCCGGCACCTCGACGATCGTGGTCACAGGCGTCGGCGAGCTGCATGCGGTCGAGCACCGGGTCATCGGTGACCGGGTCGCCGCCGGCACCTATGCGTTCGGTGCCGCGATCACCGGCGGTGACGTCCTGGTGCGGGGGGTGGACCCTCAGCACCTGCGGATCGTGCTCGACGCGCTGCGGGAGGGCGGCTCGCAAGTCCGTCGTCAAGAGGGCGCGGTGCGGGTGACCGGTCCGGCTCGCCCCCGGGCCGTGGACGTGGCGACGTTGCCGTTCCCCGGGTTCCCGACCGGCCTGCAGCCCTTCGCGCTGGTGCTGAACTCGGTCGCGGACGGCTCGGCCATGGTGACCGAGAACATGTTCGAGGCCCGGTTCCACACCGCTCAGGAGCTGGCCCGGCTCGGGGCCGACGTCCGGGTCGATGGGCATCATGCCCTCGTGCGCGGACGCGAACGGCTTTCGGGAGCGCCGGTCGTGGGCAGCGACATCCGGGCCGCCGCGGCGCTGGTGCTCGCCGGCCTGGTGGCCGAGGGAGTCACGACGGTGGAAGGTGTGGCCCACGTGCGTCGCGGGTATCCCGACTTCGCGGGCGACCTGCGCTCGCTGGGCGCCGACGTGAGCACGGAAGTGGTGCCCCCGGTCGCGCTGCTGCCCGGACGAGCGCAGCGCTGACTTGGATGGGCGCCGCTCAGCGCGCGGTGCGCAGCACGGCCCGCGCGATGCGCTCGTCGTCGGCGAACACCATGACGCACAGACCGCTGCTCGTCGACGCCAGGGTGGCGCGGACGCCAGCGCCGGTCAGGCGCGAACGGTTCAGCTCGGCTTCGATCACGCTGGCGAAGCGCGCCACGGGCACGAGCAGCCCGTAGTCGCCCTCGGCGCCGCTGCGTACCGGGCGCGCGACCAGAGACTGGCCGCGGGCGAAGGTCCAGCGCAACAACACCGCCAGCACTCCCACGGTCAGGCCGGCGACGAGCAAACCGTAGACGAAGGAGTAGCTACCCCAGGCTGACATCGCTCCAGTGTGCCGCCGGGTGCCGTCCGCTGCCACACGGGGCGAGGTGCGCAGTTTCGATGCGCAATCGTTACCCGGTTTCGTGGTGTGGCGGGCAACCCGCTGGGCAACTGGCGCGTCAGATGGGACAGGGCGCTCGCCAGACGGGCGTGACAGGGCGTGGAGAGGTGGCCCGATGACCAGTGCGCAGCGCGAGCACTTGACCGGCCACGATCTTGGCCCGACGGTTCAGGTCGACGAGGTGGTGCCTGGGGCGCAGGTTCACCTGAGCGGTCGCCTTGACGTCCTGGGCGCCCCCACCGTGCGCGAGCTGCTGCACCGGGCGGTGGACGGTGGCAGCGGTGGCCTGCTCGTCCACCTGGACGCCGTCGAGGTGATCGACGCCGCCGGGCTGGGCGTGCTCGTCGGTGCGCATCGGCGCGCTCGTCTGGCGCAGCGTCGTCTGGTGCTGATCGCAGTCCCGCCACGCATCGAGCTGCTGATCAGGCACACCAGGTTGCACCGGGTGCTGGTGCGGGGGCAGCTGAGCTCGCCGGCCTGAGCCACTGCGAGGGACGGCGGGCCACCGCACGAGCGCGGCGCCCGGACGACGTGAGGATCGTCGTCCGGGCGCCGTGGGCCGATCACGTCAGCGCCATCCGGTGATGTCCAGGACGACGCCCTTGCCGGTGATGTTGTGCTGGATGCTGACATAGAAGTGCTTACCGGAGGGGTCGAAGAAGCCGCCGGTCCACTCTGCGGTCAGGTCGTTCAGCGTGGCGACCCGAAGGCAGCCGTCGGACTGCAGGTCGGCGTCCATACCGTCGGGCCGGCACGACCACAGGTCGTTGTTGTGCGCGCCCTCGAAGGTGGTCTCGCCGTCCTCGTGGACGATCCAGTTGCCGCGGCCCGGCTGGTGGGCGATGTTGTCGGGGCTGTTGAACGCCGGTGACCCCGCAACGAGAAGGTCGACACGCGGTTTGCTGTCGGCGCTCGCCGCCTGCGCGAGGGTGCCGTCGGTGATGCAGTTGGTCTCGCCGTAGAAGTGCGCCTGCTCGCGGCCGGTGTTGTTGCCGCAGAACCGGACCGTGCCCTGCGCCATCGCCTTGCGGTCGAACGACAGGTCCTCGGGCCGGTAGTACCCCGTGAGGCCCTTCGCCGTGGTCTGCGGGCGGATCGGTGCGGTGGCGTCGACCTGCACCCAGCTGGCGTCGCCGAGCTGCATACCCTGACCGGTGTTGCTGCCCGAGCCGACCTTCAGGCCGTAGACCGTGCCGGAGACGAGCGGCGACTGGGCCAGGCTGGTCACCGGGCTGCCGTTCCAGCGCGTGCTGGGCAAGAACTTGTAGTACGCGCCGCCGGGTGCGCCGTTCTTCGGGCCGAGCTCGTCCCCGTAGTACGCGACCCCGCTGCGCAGGAAGCCGAGCCCCTCGTAGGCGACCGACCCGAGGGCGTCGCGGCGGGCGACCAGGTCGGCGCCTTGGCCGGTGACGACGCCGGTGGCGCGGTCGACGGTGACGTCGATCTTGGTCGGGTCGAGGATCTCCCACACGTGCCCGTCAGCGCGCTCCTCGCCGATGGCGACCGTGCCCCAGGGCGTGGTGTGCAGGGCGTCGCAGGACTGGGTGCCGGTCAGCACCGTCGTCGCCGAGCCGTCGGCCAGGCTGATCAGCTGCACCCCCGGGTCCGTGGGGCTCTGCTCGTTGCAGTACACGAGGTACTTGGGGTCGTCGATCGGCCACAGCGCGCCCATGTCGAGGTTGCGGGCGGCCACGCCGGAGGTCACGACCTTCGCCTTCAGGCCCTTGGCGAGCGTCGCGAGCGCGAGCGGGTTGGCGCTGGCCTGGTCCTTGGTCAGGCTCAGAGTGGACGACGCGGCCAGACCCTGCGCCACGCCGTAGCCGCGCTCGGCCTGTACCGATCGCTCGTCGTTGCCGTCGTCGGGGCCGGCCACGGCCGCCCCGGCGGAACCCAGCGCCGCAAGGAGCAGCGTGACTGCTCCGACGGCCTTGACAGATGTGCGCACGTGAGGACTCCTTCACTTCCCGGGAACCTCCCGGGCCCGCCTCACGCTGCCATCTCGAGATGGACTGCAGATGACCGTCAGGTGGTGTTCACATGACCGCTGATTTACCTGGACGCTGGGCGGGGTCCAGAGCAGTGGCCAGAGCACGCATGACACGTTCCAGACGCTCGGACGACGTTGCCAGGTTCACCCGGACGTGACCTTCGCCGCCCGGCCCGAACGTGCGCCCCTCGTTGACCATCACCCGGCCCTGCTTCAGGGCGGTGTGGGCGGGATCGGGCCGCCCGTAGGCGCGCACGTCCAGCCAGGCCAGGTAGGTCGCCTCAAGGCGCCGGTGGCGCGCGTGCGGCAGGTCGCGGCGCACCAGCTCGGCGAACAGTTCCCGGTTCGCGTCCAGCCGGGCCACGAACGCGTCGAGCCAGGGCTGGCCGTCGCGGTACGCCGCGAGGTTCGCGGCGATGCCGAGGGTCGAGACCCCGTGGTTGGCCACGTGCGGGATCGCGCG
>DAIETC010000159.1 GCA_027345905.1 Kineosporiaceae bacterium
ACCTTGACCGCGACCGGCGCGGCCGTCTTCCCAGGCCTGTCGGGCGGCACGGCCGTGGCCGACACCACCCCCCGTCCCGATCCCCAGCAGCGCAGCAGCGCCGGCTCGGACGTCAAGCACCTCGCCAGTGCACGAGCCGGAATACGCCAGAACGACCTGCTCGAACAGGCCACCTTGCGCCGCGCCGAGGCCCGCGCCCGCGCCAGCCGCGCAGCTGCCCGCAGCAAGCTGCTCGCCAAGCAGCAGGCCGAGCTCGCCGCCGCGCACACCTGGGTGCTGCCCCTCACGCACTACCAGTTCAGCTCGCCGTTCGGCATGCGCTGGGGCAGCCTGCACCCCGGCGACGACCTCGCCGCGCCCATCGGAACGCCGCTCGCGGCGATGTCCACCGGCACGGTCGTCTTCGCCGGCAGCGAGAGCGGCTACGGCACGAAGCTGGAGATCCGGTACTGGGACGGGACGGTCAGCTGGTATGCCCACATGTCCCGGATCGATGTCTCGGTCGGGGACGACGTGCGCCCCGGGCAGGTCGTCGGAGCCGTGGGCGACACCGGCTTCTCGACCGGGCCGCACCTGCACCTGGAGATCCACCCGGACGGCGGTGGCCCGGTCGACCCCAAGCCCTGGTTGGCCAAGCACGGCCTGAACGTCTGAGCAGGCCTGAACGTCTGAGCAGGCCTGCACGCTGAGCACGCCTGAACGCTGTGCAGGCCGCCGCGCCTAGAGCTTCTCGACCGGCGCGTAGCGCAGCAACAACCGTTTGGTGCCCTCGTCGCGAAAGTCGACGTGCGCCATGGCTTTGTCGCCGGTCCCCTCGACCTGCACGACGGTGCCGAGCCCGAACGTGTCATGGGTGACCCGGTCGCCGGGCTCCAGGTGGACCACCGGCCGGTTGCCGAGCGAACGCACCCCCGGGGTGCTGGCCAGCCTGGCGACCGCGGGGGTCGAGGCCGGCCGGCCGCTCGCGGTCATGCCGGTCGACTCGGTGCGCCGCCAGTCGATCAGCTCGCCGGGCAGCTCTTCGAGAAACCGTGACGCCGGGTTGTATGACGGCGCGCCCCACGCGCTGCGGACCGCCGCCCGCGACAGGTACAGGCGCTCACGGGCTCGGGTGATGCCGACGTACGCCAGCCGACGTTCCTCCTGCAGCTCGCTCGCGTTGCCCAGGGCCCGCTGGTGCGGGAACACACCGTCCTCCAGCCCGGTGAGGAAGACCACCGGGAACTCCAGACCCTTTGCCGTGTGCAGCGTCATCAGCGTGACGACGCCCTGTTCGAGCGCGTCGGCGTCCGGGATGTCGTCGCTGTCCGCCACCAGCGACACCCGCTCCAGGAAGTCGGTCAGCGAGCCCTCTGGGCTCAGCTGCTCGAACTCGCGCGCCACCTGCACGAGCTCGGCGAGGTTCTCGACGCGGGTCTCGTCCTGCGGGTCGTGGCTGGCCTGCAGCTCGGCGACGTAACCGGTCTGCTCGAGCACGGCCTCGAGCACCGTGGCAGGCCCCGCTCCGGCTTCGACCACCGTCTGCAGCGCCTCGAGCAGGCCGGTGAACGCGGCGACGCAGCTCAGCGAGCGGGTGGCGATGCCCGGCGCCTCGTCGGCGCGGGCCAGGGCGGCCGCGAACGAGATGCGCTCACGGTCGGCCAGCTGGGCCAGGGCGGCCTCGGCGCGCTCACCGATCCCCCGCTTGGGTACGTTCAGGATGCGCCGCAGGTTCACCGTGTCGGCGCCGTTGGCCAGCACGCGCAGGTAGGCGAGCGCGTCCTTGACCTCGCGACGCTCGTAGAACCGGGTGCCCCCGACGATCTTGTACGGCAGGCCGACCCGCACGAGCACCTCTTCGAGGGCACGGGACTGCGCGTTGGTGCGGTAGAACACCGCGACGTCCCCGGGCTTGACGGCGTGCTCGTCCCCCAGCCGGTCGATCTCGCCGGCCACGAAGGCCGCCTCGTCGTGCTCGGAGTCGGCGACGTAGCCGACGATCTGGGCCCCCTCGCCGGACGCCGTCCACAGCCGCTTGGGCCGGCGGTCGGGGTTGCGCGCGATGACCGCGTTGGCCGCCAGCAGGATCGTCTGGGTCGAGCGGTAGTTCTGCTCCAGCAAGATGGTGCGCGCGTTCGGGTAGTCGGTCTCGAACTCGACGATGTTGCGGATGCTGGCGCCGCGAAAGGCGTAGATCGACTGGTCGGCGTCGCCGACGACCGTGAGCTCGGCGGCCTCGACCGCGACCTCGCTGCCCTCGCGCACCATCGAGCCGTCGACCGCCTGCACGGTACGCCGGGCGGCGGCCTCCGACGTCGAGCCGCCCACCAGCTCGCGCACGAGCACGTACTGGGCGTGGTTGGTGTCCTGGTACTCGTCCACCAGCACGTGGCGGAACCGGCGGCGGTAGTGCTCGGCGACGTCCGGGAACACCTGCAGCACGTTGACCGTGGTCATGATCAGGTCGTCGAAGTCCAGCGCGTTGGCCTGGCGCAACCGCTGCTGGTACATGCGGTAGGCCTCGGCCAGCGTGCGGTCAGTATGGCTGGCGCTCGGCGCCCCAGCCTGCTCGGCGTAGGTCTGCTCGTCGACCAGCTCGTTCTTCAGGTTGGACACCTGGGCGCTGAACGCGCGCGGCGGGTAACGCTTGGGGTCCAGGTCGAGCTCGCGGCAGACCAGCGCCATCAGCCGCTGGGAGTCCGCCGCGTCGTAGATCGAGAAGGACGACTTCAGGCCGACCCTGGTGGCCTCGCGGCGCAGGATCCGCACGCACGCGGAGTGGAACGTCGAGACCCACATGGACGCCGCGCGGGCACCGACCAGGCCGGCCACCCGCTCGCGCATCTCGCCGGCCGCCTTGTTCGTGAAGGTGATCGCCAACACCTGCCCCGGACGCACGCCGCGGGCCGCGAGCAGGTAGGCGACCCGGTGGGCCAGGACCCGGGTCTTGCCCGAGCCGGCGCCGGCCACGATCAGCAGCGGTGAGCCCTCGTGCAGCACCGCGGCGCGCTGTTGCGGGTTCAGCCCCTCGAGCAGCCACGCCGGGTCCGCGCCGGGACCCGCGGACGTCGTCCGTTCCCTCAGGTCACCGGGGGCCATGTTCGCCGTTGGCACACCAGCCGTTGGCACACCAGCCGTTGGCACACCAGCCGTTGCCACACCAGCAGGCGCCGTGGCCGCTGGCGAGGCGGCGGCCGGTGCCGGGACCGGATGGCGCTGGCCTCCTCGCCGCGGCGAGCCCAGCCCCGCCAGCGGAAGGTCGTCGAAGAGGGTGCTCATCAAGACCCAGCCTACGGGCCGGGGACGACAGCCGTCCTCGAGCGGCTGGCCCACGCGCGTCGTCCTAGCATGGTCGGCGCGGGCAGGACCCGCCCGCCCCTGGTCGTGAGGAGTCCGGATGCCGCTGCCCGACGCCGAGGTCGAACGAGCCCTGGTGGTGACCGCGCACCCCGACGACGTCGACTTCGGTGCGGCCGGCACCATCGCGACCTTCGTGGACGCAGGCATCGAGGTGACCTACCTGCTGTGCACCCATGGCGACCAGGGCGGTTTCGACGACACGCCGCGCGAGCAGATGCCCGCCCTGCGCGCCGCCGAGCAGCGCGCCGCCGCGGCGGCGGTCGGGGTCACGGACGTGCGCTTCCTGCAGGGCTACCGGGACGGCTGGCTCGAACCCACCTTCGAGCTGCAGCGGGACATCGTCCGGGTCATCCGCGACGTACGCCCCCGCCGGATGCTGATCCAGTCCCCAGAGCGCAACTGGCGCCGGATCCAGGCCAGCCACAGTGACCACCTGGCGGCGGGCGAGGCGGCCATCAGGGCGGTCTACCCCTCCGCGCGCAACCCGCACGCCTGGCCCGAGCTGATCACCGACGAGGGCCTACAGCCGTGGTCGGTCGAGGAGGTCTGGCTGATGGCGCACCAGGAGAACACCCACTTCGTCGACATCACCGCCACCTTCGAACGCAAGCTCGCCGCCCTACGTGCTCATGCCACGCAGACGGCGCACCTGGGCGAGGGGCTCGAGGCTCGGCTGCGCACCTGGGGCGGCGAGCAGGCCGCTGCCGCCGGGTGGGGTCAGGGTCGGCTGGCCGAGGGCTTCGCCGTGGTCCCGACCGCGTGAGCCGGCGCCCGTCGTCCAGCCGGATTCGCGGCCGGCTTTGCGCGGATGAAAATGGGGGCGGTCCGTCCACGTGAGGGGCTATTTTCGACTGATCACATAACGCCGGTTCCGCCGTCCTAGCGGCGAGGCGCCGCGTCACAATGCGTCACGCCACCGCGCAAAGCCCGCGCCCTTCGTCCGGCGCGGTTTCGTGGGTGCAGGCATGGGTGCAGCGAAAGTGTCGTGATCGCAGTGGTTTGCCTGCACCCATGCCTGCACCCACGGATGCCGATTGCGCACGGCGGTAACGCTGCATGGCCCTTGCCGGGCCACCCCGGAGGATGAAAATGGGGGCGGTCCGTCCGCGTGAGGGGCTATTTTCGACCGATCACGTCGGGGACGTCGTCCTCGACGTAGCGCGGTAGCGCGACGTGCCAGCCCGACCAGGCCAGGACGGCGAGCGCGGCGAACAGCAGGACGAAGGACCAGCCCCAGCCGCCCGAGGCCCCGTGCAGGAAGCCGACCAGCAGCGGCCCGGTGCCGGCCAGCAGGTATCCCACGCTCTGCGCGAACGCCGACAGCGCGGAGGTCGCCTCGGCGGTGCGTGCCCGCAGCCCCATCAAGGTCAGCGCCAGCGGGAAGGCGCCGGACCCGATGCCGACGAGCACCACCCACAGCCACTGTCCGGCCCGCGGGGCCAGCAGCATGCCGGTGTAGGCCACGACGTAGCAGCCGACGAGCGCGGCGATCAGCGGGCGCTGGGAGTGCAGCCGCGCCGCAAGCGAGGGGATCACCATCGAGGTCGGGATCGTCAAAGCGGCCAGCACGGCGATCAGCAGCCCGGCCTGGGCCGGTGAGGCCCCGGCGCGCTCGCGGAAGAACAGCGCGAACCAGCCGAACGCGACGTACGCCTGCAGCGACTGCGCACCGAAGAACAGGGCCAGCGCCCAGGCCGTCCGGCTGCGCCGCAACGGCAACCGGACCCGCTCGGGGCGCTCGGACGCCGGTGCCCGCCGCGCAGGCAGCACGATCCAGGCCACCGCGGCGACCCCGGCGAGCAGCGCCCAGAAGCCCAAGCCGACCCGCCAGTCCACCCGGCCGCCTCGGGTGGCAAGGGGTACCGTCAGCGCGGCCGAGGCCGTCATGCCCACCGCCAGAGCGGTGGTGTAGACGGCGGTCATGCTGCCGACGCGCTCGGCGAAGTACCGCTTGACGAGTACGGGCAGCAGGACGTTGCCCATGGCGCCGCCAGCCAGCGCCAGCACGCTCAGCGCCAGGAACTCCCAGGCGGTGCCGACCAGCACCCGCAGGGCCAGACCGGCCGTCATGAGCACGAGCGCCGCGGCCAGCAGGCGCTGCTCGCCGTAGCGGTGGGCCAGCCGAGGGGTCAGCGCACCCAGCGCGGCGAAGCTGAGCACCGGCAGGGTTGTGAGCACGCCGGCCAGGGCGCTGGACAGGCCGATCGCCCGCTCGAGCTCGGCCAGCACCGGGCCGACACTGGTCACCGCCGTGCGCAGGTTGACGGCGGCGAGCACGACGGCGGCGACCAGCGCCCAGATCGGTGCGGTGTGGCGCCCCGGCAACGAGCGCGCCGACTGGGTGGACGGCTGAGTCGGCTGAGTCGGCTGTGTCGACGGCTCAGTCGCCAGCTGCGACGCCGGCGTGGACGAGTGAGGCGGCGGCGTCGACGAGTGAGGCGGGCATTGCGGCAGGTTCGAAGCGGCGCGTGACATAGGGCCACATCTTCCCATCCGTGCCGCGCGCCGACCAACCCGTGGCTCCGTAGGCTGACCTGCATGCCCGCGCCGCCACCGATCCATTCCCGACCGCTCTACCATGCCGCGCTTCGGCTCTTTCGCCGCCTGCCGGCTCCGCTTCGACGCACGGCGGTGCGCGCGGGCACCCCCGGGTTCACGGTAGGCGCGGTCTGCCTGCTCGAGCGCGAAGGCAAGCTGCTGATGCTGCGCCAGCCGCACCGCGACGGCTGGAGCCTTCCCGGCGGCCTGCTGGGCCGCGGCGAGTCCGCGGCCCAGGCCGTTCAGCGCGAGCTGGTCGAAGAGATCGGCGTCCGGGTGCAGGTGGGCCGTCCCGTCACCGTCGTCGTCGACTCACCGCTACGCCGGGTCGACGTGATCTTCCGGGTCGAGGTCAGTGGCGACATCGGCGAACGGGTCGGCGGCGAGGCGACCACCGCCCGTTGGCTGGAGGAGTCCCAGCTCGCCGACCTCGACGGGCCGACCCGGCAGATCCTGGACGCCGCGCGGGATGTCCGCGACGGCCGCGGGTACGCCGGTCGCCTGTTGCCGTGACGCCGCTGGGCGGCACCGCGCCGGCTGTGGCCGAGCTCGCGGGAGGCGCTCTGGCCGGGGTCGCCCTGGCGGCGGGTCTGGGCGAGCGACTGCGTCCGCTCACGGACCTGCGCCCCAAGGCGCTGTGCCCGGTGAACGAGGTCCCCCTGCTCGACCTTGCGCTGGCTCGCCTCGCCGCGCAGACCGGTGCCGGACCTGCTCACCTCGCCGTGAACGCCCACCACCTGGCGCAGCAGATCGCCGACCACGTCGGACGCCGAGCCCACCTTTCCCTCGAACGCGACGAGCCGCTAGGCACGGCCGGCGCCCTCGGGCTGCTGCGGCCGTGGATCGAGGGTCGCCACGTCCTGGTGACCAACTCCGACACCTACCTGCCCGGCGGCCTGGGCGACCTCGTGAGCGGCTTCGACGGTGAACGCTGCCGGCTGCTGGTGCGCGAGCTGCCCGCCGCGAGGCAAGGCGACTTTCGGCACGGGGGGCGCCCCGTGGACTACGTGGGCGCCTGCCTGTTGCCGTGGGCGCTCGTGCGCCGACTGCAGGCCACGCCGAGCGGGCTGTACGAGGTGCTGTGGCGTGACCTGGACCAGCGCGGCGAGCTCGACCTGGTCGTGACGGCGGCACCGGCAATCGACTGCGGCACCCCGCGGGACTACCTGGGCGCCAACCTGCAGGCCAGCGGTGGGCGCAACGTCATCGGCAAGGGTGCCACCGTCGAGGGAAGCCTGGTCCGGTGTGTCGTGTGGGACGGCGCGCACGTCGGCCCGCACGAGCAGCTCGCGGACGTCGTCCGGGCCGGTGACCGCCACCATCCGGTGACCGTCTCGGCTTGCTGAACGCTGCGCGCGATCCGGCCGCCGGCAGGTCTTCACCTACCCGTCACCCATCGTTGGCTCACCCGAGGATCGCGGTGGCCAGGCTGGCTGCGAGCAAACCCGCCTCCCGGAGGTCCCCATGAGCGCCCCACTACGCCAGATCACCGGCACGCTGCTGGCCGTTGCCACCGCTGCCTCGATGTCAGCCACGCTCGCGTACGGGCAGGACGACCACCAGGTCGCCTCGCACGAGGACGCCGGCGGCTACCGGATCGCCCTGGACGGGGACATGCCGTACGGCGACACCGGGCGCGCGCAGTACCCG
>DAIETC010000173.1 GCA_027345905.1 Kineosporiaceae bacterium
GCCGGGCGCGCTGGGCGCCAGCGCACCGACCGCGGTGCTGCGACCTGGGGTCGGCGGCTTCGGGTCGACCGTGCCCGGCCCAGGTGCGAGGCTGGCGGCGCTCGCCGCCATGGCACGCACCCGGGTCGGTGAACGCAGCCGACGCGAGCTGGCCCTGGGCGTCGTGGCGTTCGTCGCGGCCGGGGCCGTGCTGCTCGCCCTGCTGCTGAGCCAGGGTGGCGCCGGGACGGGGGCCTCCCTGGCCACCAGCTCGACCGCCAGCCGCACGACCAGCCGGCCACCCGCGACGCCTACCCGGATCGTCCTGAACCCCGCCTCCTACGTGGGTCGTCCCAGCGCCCAGGTGCTGCAAACTCTGACGGCCCTGGGCCTGCGGCCGACGACCGCGATCGTGCTCACCGACCAGGCCCCCGCCGGAACGGTGCTGGGCGTGTCACCACCGGGGCCCTTCACGCGCGGCGCTGCGGTCAGCGTGCTCGTGGCGACGCCGCCCGCCAACAACGGGCCCGGCAACGGCAAGGGCAAAGAGAAGCACGACTGATGCCTACCTCGACGACGATCAAGGACGCGACGTGACCACGACCCCCCGCCTGCTCGGCGGACGCTACGAGATCGGCGAGCTGTTGGGTCGCGGCGGCATGGCCGAGGTGCACATGGGGCGCGACACCCGCCTCGGGCGCACCGTGGCGATCAAGATGCTGCGCTCGGACCTGGCCCGCGACCCCTCCTTCCAGGCGCGCTTTCGCCGCGAGGCGCAGTCGGCCGCCTCCTTGAACCACCCGGCCGTGGTGGCCGTGTACGACAGCGGCGAAGAGCCGGTCGACGACGGTGACGGGGTGCCCGTGCCCTACATCGTGATGGAGTACGTCGAGGGACGCACCCTGAGCGAGGTGCTCACCCACACCAGCACGGTGCCCTGGTCCGAGGCGCTGCGCATCACCTCCGGCGTCCTGTCAGCGCTGGGCTACTCCCACCGCGCCGGGATCGTGCACCGCGACATCAAGCCGGCCAACGTGATGCTGACCCCGTCCGGGGACGTCAAGGTGATGGACTTCGGGATCGCCCGCGCCATCGCGGACTCCTCGGCGACCATGACGCAGACCCAGGCGGTCATCGGCACCGCTCAGTACCTCTCACCGGAGCAGGCTCGCGGCGAGACCGTCGACGCGCGCAGCGACCTGTACTCGACGGGCTGCCTGCTGTACGAGCTGTTGACCGGCCGGCCCCCGTTCGTCGCCGACTCCCCCGTGGCGGTCGCCTACCAGCACGTGGGCGAACCGCCGCAGGCGCCCAGCGCCCACAACCCACAGGTGCCACACGCGGTGGACGCCATCGTCGTCCACGCCCTGGTCAAGGACCGAGCCGCCCGCTATCAGGACGCCGAGCAGTTCCGGGACGATGTCGAGGCGGCTCGGGCCGGACGCGACGTGAGCGGTGCCGCGCTGGCCAGCGTCTCGGCGTTGGGCGGCGGGATCGCCGCGGCGGCCGCGACCCAGGCGATGGCTGTGGGATCGGCCGGCTCGGAGGCGACCCAGATGCTCGGGGCCGCCGGGCCAGCGTCGACCCAGCGCCTCGCCCGCGTCGGTTCACCCGGCCTGGGCGAGCCGGTGCTTCCCGTTCGGGAGCCGGACTACGCGCCGCGCCGGGACCGCACCGGGTTGTGGGTGCTGCTCGCCTTGTTCGCCGCCGCCTTGCTGGCACTGGGCCTGCTGGTGCTGCCCAGCCTGCTCGGCGGGGGCACACCGCCGACGCCGCAGGTCCCTGTGCCCAAGGTGGTGAACCTGCCCGCCCCGCAGGCCAGCGCCAAGCTGACCACGGCGGGGCTGAAGGTCTCGCAGACCCAGGACACGAGCCCGGACGTCAAAGCGGGGCTGGTGATGCTGCAGTCCCCGCCCGAAGGCACCCGGGTCGACAAGGGCAGCACCGTCACCATCACGGTCTCGACCGGTCCGGGAACGGTGGCGGTGCCCGACCTCGTGGGCCAGAGCCAGACCGACGCCGAGCGGCTGCTCAAGGCCGCCAACCTCAAGCTGGGGACCGTGACCCCGGTGAACGGGATCGCCCAGCCGGTCGGGCGCGTCGTCTCGACCAACCCACCGGCGCAGACCGCTGTCGCGCCCGGCAGCACGGTCACGCTGAGCGTGGCCACCGGCAAGGTCAACGTGCCGAACGTCATCGGCCAAAAGCTCGTGGACGCCTCGCAGACGCTGAGCGACAACGGTCTGGGGGTCGGCGCGATCATCTACGTCGACAGCACGCAACCGGAGGGGACGGTCACCGACCAGGCGTTCTCCGGCAAGACCGTCCCGGCCGGAACCAAGATCAAGCTCTTCGTGGCCCGCCGGCCTGCTACGCCGTCGCCCACGACCACGTCGACCCCGACGGCGACCGCGACGACACCGCCCCCGACTCCCGCACCCTCCTGACTCAGGCGCGGACCAGCGGAGCCAGGCCGGCGGATCGGGAGACCGCAACGCCGTCCCCGCACTGCTGCAACCAGTTGGCGAGCAGCCGGTGCCCGCCTTGGGTCAGGACCGACTCGGGGTGGAACTGCACGCCCTCCAACGGCAGGTCCCGGTGCCGCACGGCCATCACCACGCCGGACGACGTGTGCCCCGTGACCTCCAGCTCGGCGGGGAGGGTCTTCGGGTCGATGGCCAGGGAATGGTAGCGGGTGGCGGTGAACGGGGTCGGCAGACCGGTCAGGACCCCCACACCGGCGTGCTCCACCAGGCTCGTCTTGCCGTGCAGCAGCTCGGGAGCTCGCCCCACCACGGCCCCGAAGGCCACCCCGAGCGCCTGATGACCAAGGCACACCCCCAGCATCGGCTGGGCTCGCGCGGCACAGGCGCCGACCAGGTCCACGCACACACCGGCGTCCTGCGGGGTCCCCGGTCCGGGCGAGAGCAGCACCCCGTCGTACGCCACCGCCTCGTCGGCGCTCACCGCGTCGTTGCGCACGACCTCGCAGCGCGCGCCGAGCTGAGTCAGGTAGCCCACGATCGTGTAGACGAAGCTGTCGTAGTTGTCGACCACCAGGATCCGGGCGCTCACTTGCTCACGGTCCCGTCGTTGAACGGCATCAGCGGGGCCAGCAGCGGGAAGCCCCACTGGAACAGCACTGCCACGACGACCAGCAGCAGGACGAGCGCGAGCGCGGCGCGCACCGGCCATGGACCGGGGAGCCGGCGCCACAAGAACGCGTACATGGGCGTTATACCTCCTCAGGGGCCGACGGCAGCGGTCAGGGCGCTGGGCACCGCACCGCCGGCCTTCGGCAGGGTCTGCACGAGCCGGGAGAACACGACGTACCTGTGGCTGGCGGAGAACTCCGGGTGGCAGGCGGTCATCGTCATCATGGCCGTGGTCGCTTTCGCGCCGGGCTTCTCGGGGACCGGCGCCACCACGTCGACCCGGTCGGGGGTGACGATGATGTGCGACACGACCCGGTAGACGTACCAGGTGGTGCGCGTCTCGATCACGATCGGGTCGCCGGGGCGCAGCTCGGCGATCTGGTTGAACGGTTTGGCGTAGGTGACCCGGTGACCGGCCAGGGCAAAGTTGCCGATCGCGCCGGGTCCCACGCTCTGGACGTAGTGGCCGACTCCCTCGTCCAGGATGGACAGCTCGGTGCCCTGCAGGATCGGGCGCACGTAGTCGCGTCCGAACCGGGGCACCCGGATCAGGGCGAACGCCTTGCCCATGGGGATCTGCTTGTACGACGGAGCCGCCACCTTGGCCGCCGGTGGACTCGTCGTCAGCTCGTGCTTCCAGGTCTGCTCCAGCTGGCGGGTGGTCGCCGCCTGGCTGCGGCCGGCCTCCACGTCGGTCCACCACAGCTGCCAGGCCACGAACAACAAGAGCACCACGCCAAGGGTGATGAACAGCTCGCCCAACCCCTGCACGGCGACCCGGATCGCTCTCACGAAGCCACCGCCTTGGCGTACCGCAGCTCGATACTGCCCGAGTAGCCTGCCATCGTCAGCTGCGGCTGGACGCTGACGTCGTACCCCAGCCCCACGGCGTCCACGTACTCGCGGTAGATCCGCAGCTGCGGTGAGTCTTGCAGCCCGCGCTGCAGTCGGACCGGGTCACCCAGCGCCCGGATGACGTACGGCGGGGAGTAGACGCGGCCCTGCAGGATCAACACGTTGCCGACGCAGCGCACGGCGCTGGTCGAGACCACCCGCTGGTCCATCAGCGTCATCGCCCGGGCTCCGGAGGCCCACAGGGCGTTGACGACTGCCTGCACGTCCTGCTGGTGCACGACCAGGTCGTCCGCGGTGAAACCGTTCGGCACCGGGCCGGCGTGCGCAGCGTCGTCAAGCTGCACCTGCACGCCCGGCCCACGCTCGGGCGCCAGTCCGGCGAGCGGGGCCAGCCGGTCGGCGTCCGACCGGAGGCGCTGCAGCACCGAGCCGGTCGGCGACACCCGGGCGGTCAGCGCCTGGACCTTCGCGCGAAGCGCCTGCACCTGGCGTTGTTGCAGGTCGGCGCGGTACTGCTGTTCGCGGATCAGGTCCGCCGTGTCGGTTCGCCCCACCGAGCGCAGGTCGGTGCCGCGCGCGGTCTGGGCGCTGAGCGTCGCGAGCAGACCCGCCACCGCCAGGACGACCGGCACGAGGGCGCTCCAGCCGCTGGGCCGACGCAGCCGAGGAAGCCGAAGGTGGACGCGGGCCAGCCCCCTGCCGGTCCCCACCGCGTCGCCTCCCGATCTGGTTGCCGCATGGCGCCCGGTAGCGTGTGCACACTGATCTGTCGCACTACGCTAGACGATCAGCCGACGACAGGAGTGCCCGTGCCCGAGTCAAG